>CAZKPI010000609.1:0-3549 GCA_964554555.1 uncultured bacterium | reverse complement strand
ACGGCCAGGCCGGGGATCGCGGCCGCCGGGAGGGCGGCCGCCAGGGCCATGCCCAGGACCAGGACCGCCAGGACCGGTCGGGACAGGCCGCCGCCCGCCTGCCTCGCGGGGCAACGGGGCCGGCCGGCCCCGCCCAGGTCGGCAGGCGCGGTCCCCAGACCGCGAGCCGCCCCCGGACCCGAACAGCGGGAGGCGGGAACCGTCATGCCAGGCGCCACAAAAAATCCATTTCCTCCGCCGGCACCCGGTTGTAGACGAACCCGGCGGGATCCCGGTCGGCCCCCCGCAGGAAATCGCAGGCGGCCTGGATGTCCCGCACCGGGGTCAGGCCGACTCCCGCCACCAGCAGAAGCCGGTCGAGGAGGGGAAACAGGGCCTTGTCGTCCTGGAGCCGGGTGACCGGAGGAAGATCGAGAAGGATGAGGTCAGCCACGGTCTGGGCCGCCTCGAGGAGGGAGCGGGCCCACCCAGGCTGGCCCCAGAAACGCGCTGGATCAGGGGGAAGAAGCCCGGAAGCCAGGACGAGCAATCCGGAGACCCCGGTCGGGCAGGCCAACCGGTCAACCGGTTCCCCGGGCCGCCAGGCGGTCAGGCCGGGGCCGGGAGGAAGCGCGAAGTTTCGGCGCTGGGCCGGCCGGCCCAGGTCGGCGTCGATCAGCAAGACCCGCAGGCCGCTGCGGGCGAGAGCCATCGCCAGGCTGGCGGCGAGGGTGGAGCACCCTCCTCCCGCCGTGGGGGCGGCCAGGGCCAGTGAACGGAAGGGGCGGCGCTGGCGGGCGGCCAGCACCTGGTCTCGCAACGCGAGCAGGGATGGCTCCGCCGCCAGCCGCCAGACCCGCTCTTCGCCCGGCCAGGCTTCGTCCACCGATTCATCGGACGGTTCGCGAGCGGCCGGCACCTCGACCACGCATCCGCGGATGGCCAAAGCCCGGGCCATCGGCACGACGAAGGGACTGCGGACGGTGGCATCCCGCCCGTCGGCGACGATGGCCCCGACCACCCCGCCAGCCACCGACAGCAGACCGAGGGCGACCCAGACCCAGGGCTGGAACAGCGACCAGCCGGCATCTTCCAGGACCGGACCGGCAGAGAGAGCGAGCCGGCCGACACCAGACCGCTCCTGGAGCTGGGTGAAGTCGCGGCGGCGGGTCCACTGGGCGGCCGCCTCCTCGCGGGCGCGGATCTGGCCGAGAAGTTCCTCTTCCTCGGCCCGCCTGTCCTCGAGCACGAGGGTGAGCCGGGCAACATCGGTCAGGGCCGTCTTGAGCGCCACCTTGCGAGCCTGGGCCAGGCGCAAGGCTTTTTCCAGGGCGGCTTTCCGCTCGGGCGGCAGAACGGGGCGGGGCCTGGCGGGAACGGCCTTTCCACGAATGGCCCGGGAGGAGGAACGACGGGGGGAAGGGCGGCGGGCATACAACCGTTCATGGATCTGCCGCCGGGTCTTCTCGGCCGCCCGCAGATCCGCCTGCAATCGGCGCCGCTGGGCGGCAAGCCCGGCGATCCCGTCGGCGATGCTCTTCACGCCAAGGGAGGAATGCAGGCGGTCGAGGTTCCGCCGGAGGTCGGCCATTTCCGCCTGCAGGGCGGCCAGGCGCTGGTCCTGGAACCGGAGCATCTCCCGCAGATGCTCCTGGAGCACCCGGGGGGATTCCAGCCGGGCCCAGTTCACGAATTCCTCCAGGAGGAGCAGGGTGAGCCCCGCCCGGGCGCCGGTGACCCGGACCCGGAAGACGCCCCCGCCCTTCAGGTCGGGTTCGACGGCGAGGTGGCCCCGCAGGGCGACAGGGTCGAACGGCAGGCCGCGGTCGGCAAGCCAGGCCGCCAGGGGTTCGAGCTGGCGGAACCGCTCGCAATAGCGGCCGACGAGAAGAGCGAACTGGTCATCAAGCCAGGTCTGCCGGTCGGGAGGCTGAGTGACGACCAGGGAGGCGGTGGCGGTGCTGGAACGGCCGGACAACAGCATGACCAGGATCCCGGCCAGCAGGACGGCCAGGCCGGTCTTCTGGAAGACGGCCCGGCGCCGCCGCAACAGCATTCCCATCCCTGCCAGCATCGGGGTGCCGCTTCCGGGTCAGCGGGGCTTTCCCCGCAGGAGTTTTTCGACCTCGGACCGGCCCAGGATGAAATTGGCCATGTTCAGCAGACTGCCGCCCTCGCCGGCCGAGACGTACAGGTCCGCGCCCCGGGCCAGGAAGGCGGCCAGGACCTCGCGGAACTTGTCGCGGAACTCGGCTTCGCGGGCGGTCCGCCAGGTGATCTCCCAGAAGGCCTGGCGCGCCGCCACGAACAGCGGGGTCTCCCCGTCCCGGTTGCGGGGGTCGACCGGAACGCCGGCGGCGAGCAGGGCCCGGACCAGGACGGGAGCCAGTTTCCGGGCGGCCTGGTGGAGGGGGGTCTCCTGGCGCAGGTTGGCGGCGGCCGGGTCGGCCCCGAGTTTGAGAAGAAGTTCCACGGCGGCGGGCCGCCCCCCCTGGACCGCCAGGTGGAGCGGCGTGTCGCCCTGCCGGTTGGTCATGGCCAGCAAGGCGGAGAGGCTCGCCAACCGGGCGAGGACTTTCAGGTTGCCATGCAGAGCGGCCACGTGCAGGGGGGTGTTCCCGTCCCCGTCACGGGCTTCGGCCGAGGCCCCGCGTGCCAGCAGGAGGTCGGCGAAGGGAACCGACCCTTTGGCGGCGGCGAAATGAAGGGGGGTGGAGCCGAAGGCATCGGCCACGCCGACCTGGGCCCCCGCTTCGAGCAGGATGCGGGCCACCTCGAGATGGCCGCGGATGGCAGCCATGTGCAGGGGGGTGCGGCCCCGGGTGGTGCGGGCATCGACCGTGGCGTGATGGGCGAGCAGGAGCCGGGCGACATCCGGGTGGCCCATCCGCCCGGCCCAGTGCAGGGGCGTCATCCCGTAGCTGGTGGGGGTCATCCCGTAATCGACGGTGGAATCGACCTTGGCGGGACTGCGCCGGAGGATCTCCTCCAGGCGTTCCAGGTCCGCCATCTTGGCCGCTTCGTGAATCCCGCCGGTGGCGGCGGCCGCCACTCCGGTCCAGGCCAACAGCCACCACCCCACCCACCCCAGTCGAATGGCCAGTCGCATGTCGTCAGCCACTTCCCTTCTGTAAGATACCCCAGGATACCATACCTCCTCTTCCGGTCAGGAATGGCCTGAGAGGCAGACCTCGCGGGCCTCCTCATTCCAAGCCCAGATCCGGCGCCGCCCGTCGGCCCTCCGGGAAGGCCGCTGGAAACGAGGGTCAGGCAAGTCTGAGAAGGGATTCGGGGCCATACGAACAAGGGGGAGGCCGGAAGGGGCAAGGGCGCCAAACCCCCGGCCGCTCCATTGGCGATCACCGTTCGGATGGGAAGGGGAAACAGCCGCCTGAAAGAAACACCGCCGGTCACGGCGGGATCGGTCTATCCTGGCGGCCGGCACCGCTATTGGCACAGGGAACCGGGTGGGAGTATAGTGGTGCCGCTCAACCCTCGGGGACCAAATGCCGATACCTTCCCTGAGATGAGGATGAACATGCAAAAAACGAGCACCCCTTTTTCCATCCT
>CAZKPI010000608.1:2117-3555 GCA_964554555.1 uncultured bacterium | reverse complement strand
CCGGACCGGCCAAGGAAAACCCGCATGATGAGGGCGGCGAGCATCAGGACCGGCACCACCAGAACCACGAGCGACCAGGCGACGAAATACGTACAGCCGATCAGGGTCATGGTGGTATCGAGGGGGGCGCCCGTCGGCGAGGTGCCGCAGATGATGGTCGTGTATTCCCGCCACCCAAGCTGTTCGCAGACCAGGAAAAAGGCCACCAGCACCAGCGAGCGCACGATCAGGCCCATCGGGCTCAAGACGGGGGACCGCCAGATCCGTTCGGCCCAGTTCCTCTCACGGTTCCTCTCACGGTTCATCGCCCGGTCACCTTCTGCCAGACCGGACCGAGCACCATCGAATACAACAGCACCGCATCACCCACCTGGTTACTGCCGCAGTATTTCAGCCGGTCGCCTTTCTGCAGGGGGAACCCGCCCAGGTTCAACGACCGGTGCAGTCGGCTCAGGAACCCGAAATCAGCGAAGGTGGCCGCGCCGACGAAGGCGAGCCCCGTCGCCCCGGTCGACAGGTTGATCAGCGGCAGGATCGGCCCCGAATCGACGTCGGAAGAGCCCGGGCACAGATCGGGCCATTCCACGCAGTAGCCGAACCCGGCGAGGGTGCGGCCGATCTGCCGCTCGGCCCGCCAGTACTGGGCCCGCGCAAACGGTTCGTCGATCAGGGCCAGGCAATGGACCGCCATCCAGATCGACGACCCTTCCGGCCCATCCATCAGGACGTCCCCGGCAACGTTGTAGGCGGAGACCAGAAGGCCGGTCTTGGGTTCGATCAGTTTCTGCTTGGCCGCCTCCACCCACCGCTTGAAGAGAGAGCCGTGGTCGGTGCCGTCGAGGAAGTCGCTGATCCTGATCGCGGCAAGGGCTACGGTGTTGCAGAACAGCCAGCACTCGTCCGGATAGCTTTCGGCCGACAACACCGGGCTCTGTTCCATCCGCCCGACCATCAGCCGGACCCGCTCCATCAGCAGGGGCTTGTAGGCTTCCTTCTCCTCGACCACCCGCCGGACGGCCATCATCAGGGCGATCTCTCCGTCAAGGAACTGACTGCGCTCGGGCGTCAGCTTCCATTTCGCGCCCTGGGCATAGGGCATCAGGAAGAAATACATGCCCTTTTCCGCTTCCAGCCGGATCGTCTCATCGATGATCTGGTCCATGATCGGCAGGACCGTCGGCTTCAGGGAGGCATCGCGCAGGGCGATGTTGCCAAGCGCCCAGACGAAGAAACAGCGGGCCATGAAATCCCACTCGGCATTGCGCACCCGCATCTTGCCGATCTCGCCCGCCCGGTTGGCCGGGTCGGCCCAGAGGTGGAGGTGCTGGTTGGCCAGCAGGCGCGCCTTGGGCGGGACTCCTTCCCGGCTCCAGTAGGCCTCGGGGGGCTCGTCGAACAGCACGTGGAAGACCGGCAGCCAGAGGCATGCCGCCAGCCC
>CAZKPI010000608.1:0-2107 GCA_964554555.1 uncultured bacterium | reverse complement strand
ACAATCCCAACCAGGATGCGCTTCTTGTCCGATACCACCTGCTTCCCCTCCCAGCCCAGTCTACCAGGATCGAGGGGAAGTTTCCACGTCGCGGCACGCCGCCGGGGATTTCCCTTCACCAGGCCTTGTCAGTCCGTGGCGATCGCCTCTTCCCTGCCCAGCCGCTGTCTGGCGCGGATCAAAGCCCCTCGCGGCCAGCCCCCTGGCTGCCACGCGGCTGTTCCCGGCCGCCGCCAGAGCGTTTCATCTCCCGGCCGGAGCGTCATCCCCGCTCCGATACCCGAACTGGAAATCCCCGATCCGGCCGGTGGTCCCGTCTTCGCGGCGAAAGGTCGCTTCCAACAGCAGGGTGTTCCCCTTCGTTTCCCCGAGGGAGCGCATGAAGCGCAGTTCGAGGGCGGCGATGCCCATCTGGGACAGACTCGAGATTTCCCCTTTCTGGATGGTTCCGTCACCATTCAGGTCCCGGTACAACTTCAGCGCCTTGTACACACTGTCCTTCTTGTCAATCTTCTGATCACCGTTCTGATCGTGTTTCGCCAGTTCCAGGAACCCGTTGGCCGCGCCGTTCTGGTCGCCGAACAGCTCCTTGCCGTTGTCGATTGTTCCATTGCCGTTCCGATCGAGGGCCAGAAGGGCATCGTCACCCGCCACCCAGCCGGTGCGGTCGGTGGTCCCGTCCCCGTCGATGTCGAAGGACGCCCCCTCCCCGGCCTGAGACAACTCGTATCCGTCACCATCGAGGTCGAGCACCAGGGGATCGATCTTGCGTATCCGCGCCGCCCTGATCTCCAGACGGGATTCCGCCTTCTCCAGGGAAATGCTCAGCTCTCTGATGGTTTCGATATCCGCGGTCCAGGAAAGTTTGCGGAAATCGATCTCGCCATCGGCCAAAGCGGACGGCAAAGCCGCTTCGTGACCGCCGGATGTCCTGACCGCCGCCGTCCGGGCAGTCGCCGTCTCGCCAGCCGCGATCCGGGCGCTTGACGTTCCGGGATCGGTTCCCTTCCCCCGAACCAGGTCGAAAAGATCCCGGAACTGGGAGCGCAGGCGCTCGAGATCTTTCTCGTCCCGGGCGACCAACCTCAGCATCAGGTCGAGATCGCGCTCCAATTGCGGCTCACCGCTCCCTGGACCACCAGAGGTCCCGGTGTAGGAAAGGGAAAGTTCCATCCGGGCCCCTTCGGTACCCTCCCGTTTGAACTGATCGATGGCCATTCCAAGGTTGGCCAGAGGAGAGAGCTCGATCAGATCCTCAGCGATGTCTGTTTTCCGGGTGGAGGACTTCTTCTCGTCCTGGTCGAAGGCCTCCACCACCATCGAGGTCCGCTTGGCCGCGAAGAACCGTTCCGGGAATACCCCAACCACCGTCGCCATGGCACTCCTCCTTGAGTCGGCACAGCATCCTTGCGGGAAAAACACTTCCCCCTAAAGGTATCGGCACACCTTGGGTGAAAAGTTTAGCCCCTTCGGAAACTCTGTTCAAAAATTGGCCAGGAATTCGACCTGCCATTCCCCACATTTTCACCCTCATCCGATTGGACACCGACGAACCGCAAAAAAGTTCCCGGATCCCGCCCTCTCCGTATCGGGGGCCTCAAATCGCTATGAGAGACGATTTGGCCACAAAAAGGCCCAAAAATCACAACAGAGAGGGGCCCTCAGGGGAGCCTTCACCCTTGTTTCTCTTGTGCCTCTTTGTGTCTGCCTCGCCTGGCACCCCAAAGGGCCTATCTTCCCCCAGCCGTCTTGCCACACCTCTCCTCATCCCGTTCCCATCGCGTTCTCATCCCACCCATCCCGTCCTCATCCGCGTCCATCCGCGTTCATCCGCGGCTTCTCCCGGTTTCTCGCGGCAGGAAACAGTCGCCGGTACGTGCGAACACCCCGAGGTTTCCCTCGGGGTGTTCATGATCTTGGCGGCGACTGTTTGGGGGGGCTCGCGCCCCCCCCTCGACCCGCGGAGTGAATCCGCGGGTCTCGCCCCCCGCGGCTCGGCGGGGCCGCCCAGGCCCTTGGCCTCGCGGTCGCCACCCTCAGATCGGCCAATCATGAGAACACCCCAGGATGTCTCCTGGGGTGTTCATGATCTTGGCGGCGACCTACT
>CAZKPI010000607.1:0-3558 GCA_964554555.1 uncultured bacterium | reverse complement strand
CCCCCCCCGGCGGCGAGGCTGTCTTGCAGGGCCGCCGCCGCCAGAAACAGCAGGAGGGCCCCGGCCACCATGTCCAGACACAGGCCCAGGCTGGACAACCCGGCCAGAGCCCCGGCCATCACCAGGACCAGGGAGAACCCCCGCAGGACGCGGGGAAGCAGGAAAGAATTCTCAGCAACCGGTTCCATCGGCTCCCCATTCTACCAGCGGTGAATTTCGGGGACACATGACTTTTTTGCCAAAATTCCGCCGTTTGGTCATGTGTCCCCAAATCTGCCCAAATCTGCCCCGATGTTGGGGGCCGGATCCCGCTCCTGGCGGAGGAACCCCCTGCCCCGGCCGCGCTTCCCCTGATGCGGGCGGGTGTGCTACAGTGGCGGCAGGGCGGCGGCCGGACGGCCGCCGCGGGAGGGAGGACGCATGGCGTCGATCCTGGTCATCGAGGACGAGGCATTCATCGCCCGGGCCGTGCGGGACAAGCTGTCCCACGAAGGCCACCGGGTCGATTCGGTCCACTCCGGTCCCGACGCCCTCGCCTGGCTGAAGACCCGCCGGCCCGACCTGATCATCCTCGACGTGCTGATGCCCGACATGAACGGCTTCGAGGTCGTGGAACGGCTGAAGGCCGACCCGGCCACCGCCGCCATCCCCATCGTGATCCTCACCGTGCTGTCGCAGGACGAACGCATGAACCAGCTGGGCGTCGACGCCTATCTCACCAAGCCCTATCGCGGGGCCGACCTTCTGCGAACCGTCCGCGAGGTCCTGGCCCGAACGACAGGAGGTCAGAATGGAAAGCAAGAAGATCCTGGCGGCCGATGACGAGCCCCACATCCTGCGGGTGGTCAAGGACAAGCTCGCCAACGCCGGGTTCACGGTCTTCACCGCCGTCAACGGCGAGGAGGCCCTGCAGACGGCCCGGCGCGAGAAACCCGACCTCATCCTGCTCGACGTCATGATGCCGAAAGTGAACGGGTTCGAGGTCTGCCGCACCCTGCGCGCCGACCCCGCCTTCGCCGCCGTCCCCATCCTCCTGCTGACCGCCCGCGGCCAGGAGGTCGACCGCAGGATGGGTCTCGAGGCCGGCGCCTCCGAGTACATCACCAAACCCTTCAGCCCCCGCCAGCTCCTGCAGACCGTCCAGGAGAAACTGGGGCTGGCCGCCGCCTCCTGACCATGGACGCGCGCCTGAAGCACCTCCTGCAGGGCGAGCGGGTCGCCCGCTTCTGGGACGCCATGTCCCGCACCTACCCTCTGCACCTGTATTCCAAGCCGGTCAAGACCGCGGTGGAAGGAACATTCCCGGACGAGGGGAAGTTCTACCTCGTCGGGGAAAACGTCGACCCGGCGACGCTCAAAGTCATCGGCGCCGCCCTCGAACAGCTCCTGGGCTACGAGCACGAGGCGGCCGACCTCACCCGCGAGCTTTCCCTCGTCTACGAGGAGATCACCCTGCTCTACCGCCTCAGCGCCGCTTTCGCCGGCAAACTGCAGATCGAGCAGATCCAGCAGAGCGCGGTCGCCGAGATCGCCGACACCCTCGAAGTCGCCAAGGTCAGCGTCCTCATGCTCACCGAGGACCGCCAGGGGCTGGTGCTGGCCGCCGGCCTGGGCGTCGAGAACGGACGCCTCGGCGCCGTCCGCTTCCGCCGGGGGAAGGGACTGGCCTGGCGGGTGGTCGACTCCGGTCAGTCGCTGATCGCCAACGACCTGTCGCAGTTTCCCGACTTCGAGCGGGGCCGGCAGGCCGACCGCTCGCTCCTGCTCGTCCCGCTCGCCACCAAAGCCGGCCTCGCCGGCGTGCTGGCCGTTTCCAACCCCCGCGACGGCCGTGAATTCACCTCCAAGGACGAGAAACTGCTGGCCACCATCGCCCAGCAGATGGGCTCGGTCTGGGAAAACGCCTGCCTGTACAAGGAGACCCGCGAGCAGTTCCTGCACACCGTCGAGGCCCTGTCGGCCGCCATCGACGCCAAGGACCCCTACACCCACGGCCATTCGCGCCGGGTCACCGACTTCTCGATGGCCATCGCGGAAGAGATGGCCCTTCCCCCCGAGGAACTGGAACTGATCCGCATCTCCTCCCTGCTCCACGACATCGGCAAGCTCGGCGTCTCCGAGAACATCCTGCGCAAGCCCGACCGCCTCACCGGCGAGGAGTTCGCCGAGATCAGGAAGCACCCGGTCATCGGCGCCGAGATCATGAGCCACGTCAAGAAACTGTCGCGCTTCGTACCCGGCATGATCGACCACCACGAACGGTTCGGCGGCGGCGGCTACCCCGACGGCCGCCAGGGGGAACAGATCTCCCTCGCCGGCCGCATCATCGCCGTGGCCGACACCTTCGACGCCATCACCTCCGACCGCCCCTACCACCCCGACCGCAAGGGCCGCCCCGATGAGGTCGCCCTCGCCGAGATCCAGCGCTGTCGCGGCAGTCACTTCGACCCCGTCGTCGTCGATGCCTTCCAGCGCGCCTACGATCGCGGCCGCATCAAGCAGAACCCGGCCAGCCAGGCCCCCGCCTGACCGTTGGTCACCCTCGACCGCTTCGAACGGCTGACCGCCCGGGCGGTGCGCCGCATCCCGCGCCAGTTCCGACTCGGCGTGGCCGGTTTCTACGTCGAACCCCGCGCCTGCCGCCACCGCACCGCCCTGCCCGGCATCTACGTGCTCGGCCATTACCGCCGCCGGGCCTGGCTGGAAGGGCCGACCGTGACCCTCTACTATGGCTCCTTCCGCAAGGTGTTCCGGGGTGCCCCGGAGCCGGTCATCCGCCGTGAGATCGCCCGCACTCTCGCCCACGAACTGCTCCACCACTGGGAGATGCAGTCCGGCTACGACGATCTCGGCGAGGACGACCGCAAAAAACTCCAACAATGGGCACAGCGTTTGGGGTATCATGGCGGGGAGGCCGTCGGACACGACCTCACCGAGGCCTTGCTGTTCCTGTTTCTCGTCTTCCTGGGAATCGCCGTGGCCAGCCGAATGTTGGAGTAGAAACCGCATGCACCCAGCTCACCCGAACCCCCGCCATTCCCCCGCCCTTTCCGGCCCCGACACCCCCGAACCAACCCTCGAACAGCGGATCTGCGAACTGGAAACCCGCCTGACCCACCTGTCGCGCTTCGTCGACGAACTCAACGAGGTGGTCACCGAGCAGTCCACCCGCCTCGAACGCCTCGAACGGGAGCATGCCGCCCAGCGCGGCCACCAGGCGGGGGGCGGCTTCTCCGGCCTGGGCGGCGGAACGGCCGGCACCGCCGGCGAGGACCCCGCCTGACCCCCGCACCCGCAGGAGAACACCGATGAAACTCGCCACCCTGTGCTATCTCCGGCAGAACGGGCACACCCTGATGCTCCACCGCATCAAAAAGCAGAACGACATCCACGAAGGGAAGTGGAACGGCCTCGGCGGCAAGTTCGAGCCCGGGGAGACCCCCGAGGACTGCGCCCGCCGCGAGATCTTCGAGGAGAGCGGCCTGCGGGCGAAGAAGCTCGACCTGAAGGGGTTCATCACCTTCCCCGAGTTCGCCAAGCTGGAAGACTGGTATGTCT
>CAZKPI010000606.1:0-3565 GCA_964554555.1 uncultured bacterium | reverse complement strand
CCCGGCGGCGCCTGCGGACGGCTCCCGCCAGCCCGCCGCGACCGCCGTGATCCTGCCCGCCGCCGGAATGCCGCCCGCCGCCGCTTCCCGGGCGGCCGCCCCTGACGGCCGGGGCAGGGATGCGCCCGAACCTGGCCCGGCGGGGGACGGAACCGGACCAACGGAGGTTCCCCCCGTTCCCGCTTCGGTCGGGGCCGCTTCCCCGACGGGGGTTCTGCAGAAGCTGACCGCCGTCCCCGGCGGCGTCTGGGACTTCTGCCTCGAGCCCGGCGGGTGGATCCTGGGCACCACCTTCCAGCACAGCCGGTTCTGGCCCATCCGTCTGCCCACCCCCGTCCTCGAAACGGTCCCCGCCCGGGCCGCCCCCTTCGCCCGCTGTCCGCCGGCCCCGGGGAACCTGAAGTTCCGGCCCTACCGGCAGGAGTTCCGCAGTTCCTACTGGTTGCCCCGGGTGACCCGCGACGACCAGGGGGCGGTGCTCGGGGTCTTCAGCTACCGCGCTGACCGGCTCGACCGTAGCCGCATCGTGGTGTCGCCGACCTACGGATTCAAGAGCCGTGACCTGGGCTACGCCGCGGAGATCATGCGCCGGTTCGGCCTGTGGCGGGTCTCTCTCAACGCCCAAGACCGGGTGGTCAGGAAAAGCTACCGCGACCAGTCTTACTACGAGCGTGACCGCGGGTTCGACCTGGGTCTGTCCTTCCCCTTCAGCCTCGCGACCTCCTTCACGGTGGGCGGGAATCTCACCCACCGGGGGATCGCCGAACTGCCCGGCCAGGGCGGCCCCGTCCCCTCCGTCGGCCGCGACCACTCGCTGTACGGGGTTTTGGCGCATTGCGCCATCCGCACCGAGCCTTTTTGGGAGATTCTTCCCCGGAAGGGACGCCGCATCACGGCCTCGTATCGCAAGGGCCTCGACCTGCTCGACGGCGAGCTGAAGTATGACTCGTTCTCCCTGCGGTATGAGGAATTCCGGCCCATCGGCGGGGCATGGGTCCTGTCCTGCCGCAGTTACGTGGCGGAGGACGACAAGGAAGGGGACATCCGGCGCCCGGACGACCTCAACCTCGGCGGGACCGATTTCCTGCGCGGCTACCCGGGATCGGTGCGGTTCGGGGACTCTCTGCGGGCCTTCTCCCTGCACCTGTCGCGTCCCTTCCGCCTGACCATCCCCGCCCTGCACCGGTGGGTCCAGGAGGAATTCCTCGTCGGTGAGGCATTCTGGGAGCGGGGCGACGTGCGCTCCAGCGGCCGGCGGTTCTCCTTTCTCGAGGACCGCGGACTGGAACTGCGCGCCCGCGGGCTCCTTCTGCGGAGGATTCCCGTCACCATCCGCTGGGGCGCCGGCTGGCCCAGCGACGGCGGTCCCCGCCACAGCTACTGGATGGTGGACATCAGCTCGCTTTCGGGGATGGTCCAGTGAACCGCCCCGGCCGGGTCCGGCCTTTTGTCCGGTGCCGGTTCCTGGCCGCGCTGTTGCTGACCGCTGTCCTGTCTGCGGGCCCGGGCCCGGGCCTGGGCCTGGGTCCGGAACCCGCCCTGGCCGGGGATTCCCTGAAAGGCACCGTCCGGTCGTGGTTCGGTCTGCTCTCGCAATCGGCCGCCGAACCGGCTCCCGGGCCCTTCCCCGCCGGGGCGGCCCTCGTCTCCTGGCCGGGAGGCCGGGGCGTGCGGCTCGACCCCGGACGGTTCCGGATACAGCCTATCGTCTGGACCGGTTCCCATGGACTGCTCGCCGAACTCGGACAGCGGGGGGGAACCCCGGCGGCCGGCCCCCTGGGGGCGATCAACGGCGCCTTCTACTCGACGCAGGGGGTCCTCGGCCAGGTGGTGATCGACGGGGCCCTTCCCCGCCAGCCCCGCCAACTGCCGGGGTCGCTGTCGCGCTGTTTCGTCGCGGTGGTGGCCGGCCCCGACGGCCATCGCTGGGTTTTGGGCGAGACCGCCGCCCGCGGCCAGGACCTGCTGGCCCCGGATTTCCTGGCGGGGGCGCGGGTGAACCGTCCCCTGCGGCCCGGCGACCGTCTCGAGCACCTGCTCGGCGGCGGCGGCTGGATCGTGCGCGAGGGAAAGGACGTGCACATGGAGGCCTACGGCCGCCAGCGGTTCCGGTTCCGCCAGGTGGATCAGGACAGCCGGCATACCGTGCTGGCGATGGACCGGGACGACCGCCTCTACCTGCTGGTCTTCGAAACGGGCGCCAACCTCGCGGCCGTGTCGGCCGCCCTGCGTGACCCGTCCCGGTTCCCGGGCGGCATCACCGAGGCGGTCTTCCTCGACGGCGGGTCATCCTCAGTGCTCGTCTGGGGCGGCCGGAACCTGGTCGCGCCGCTCTATCTCGTCGACAAGGCACGGTTTTCCGCCCTGGCCGTCTGGCCGGCCGCCCCCTGACCGGACCCGGCACGCCCATGGCCTGGTATCCGTTCCCTGCCCTGGCCGCGGTCGGCCGCATCGACCGGCGCGGACATGCCGGCGCGTTCGATGTCGTGCTCGTCAGCGGGGATGCCTTCGTCGACCATCCCGCCTTCCCCGCCGCGGTGGTGACCCGGATCCTGGAAGGCCAGGGCCTGCGGGTGGCGGTCATCGCCCAGCCGCGCTGGGACACCCCCGCTGATTTCACCGTCTTCGGCGCCCCCCGGCTGTTTTTCGGAGTCACCGCGGGGGCGATGGACAGCATGGTCGCCAACTTCACCTCCCTGCGCTTTCCCCGGAAGACCGACCGCCTGTCTCCCGGCGGCCGGGCCGGGATGCGCCCCAAGCGGGCGGTGCAGGTCTACGTCCAGCGTCTGCGTCAGGCTTTTCCCGAGATCCCCATTGTGGTCGGCGGCATCGAAGCCTCCCTGCGCCGGTTCGCCCATTACGACTTCTGGGAGGACCGGATCCGGGACCCCCTGCTGGTCGATGCGCCCGCCGATCTCCTGGTCTACGGCCTGGCGGAGGGAGCCCTGCCCCGTATCGTCGATCGTCTGCGGGCCGCGGCCGGGTCGCGGCGCGCCCTTGTCCCCGCCCCGCTCCCCCAGGCCTGTTTCCGCGTTCCGGCGGGGGCCTGGCGCGAGTTCGCCGGCGGGCGGGTCACCCTTCTGCCTTCGGCGGCCGAGATCCGCCAGGAACCCCGCCGTCTGCTCGAACTCGCCCTGGTGCTCGACGCCTCGGTGCGGCCCGGGGCCCCGGTCCTGGTCCAGCCGCACCCCAAGGGCGACATCGTCTGCTTCCCGCCGGCCCTCGAGGACTGGGCCGGCGAGGCCGCGGCGTTCGACCGCCTGCCCTTCAACCGGCAGGCCCACCCGCTGTATGACGAACCCATCCCCGGCCTCGAGCCCGTGCAGTTTTCGGTTGTCTCGCACCGCGGCTGTCTGGGGGCCTGCTCCTTCTGTGCCCTCGGCCTGCACCAGGGACGGCGGATCAGGTCCCGGTCGGTCGCGGCCATCCTGGCCGAGATCCGCCGGTTCCCCGACCATCCTGACTTCCGGGGGACCGTTCCCGACCTGGGCGGCCCCTCGGTCAACATGTACGGCTGGGATGCCGCCGGGCCGGAGGCCGGCCTGCCCGACGCCGGCGGCCCGGC
>CAZKPI010000605.1:0-3583 GCA_964554555.1 uncultured bacterium | reverse complement strand
CGGCCAGCAGCCCGATGACGAACTCGACCGAGATCCGGGTTCCTTCCAGGATCGGTTTTCCGACCAGTATTTCCGGATTCAAAACGATTCTTCTTGGCACGTGCTCACCTCCTGGGGAGCCTACTCTCTGGGCACCCATGGCCCTTCATTCTTCCCGACTCAGTCTACCATTTCCGGGCACCCTGATCCCGCTTGGGGATAGGCGCGGGGGGGGCCGTGGGTGGGGTGCGGACAAGTCAGTGAGCGGTTCTGCGAGCACGGATCAGAACGGCGGAACCCACCGACCAGCATCGGATGAGGGTTCGACATGCCGACGGAGGGTGTGGCAAGCAGGCTTGGGGAAGAACCGCGGGAAAACCCTGGTACACCCCGGGCCGCGGGAGGTCCGCCCGTGGCGTCGGCACGGCAGGGCCGGTCGGGTTCCCGAAACACTCGCCCCGGGCTCCCGGAGGGGAGGGGTTCCCGAAACACTCGCCCCGGGCTCCCGGAGGGGAAGGGTCAGAAGCGGAACTTGTGGTCGTGGATGGAATGGGTGCCCGAGGCCGTCTTCAGCGGGACATGACAGCGGGTGCAGTTTTCGCCGGGGCTTTCGGCGGGATGCCGCTCGCGGTCGGTATGGCAGGTCAGGCAGTACTGGTCGTGGGTCAGATACTCACTGCCCGAGGCCGTCTTGTAGTTGCGAAAGTTCTGGCAGTAGTCGCAGGTCAGCCCCTTGGCCAGGAACAGCCGCGATTTCAAAAACTCCCACTGGCGGTGCCGGTCGGCGACCGACTCGTCGCCCGCGAAGTTCGTGTCGTCCTGGCCCGGCTTGGGGGTCAACCCCGAGAAGAAGCGGCTGAGGTCGTCGCCGGGCTGGTAGCCGAGCGGGAAGTGGTATTGCCCGGTGTTGTCGAGGCCCGAGGTGTGGCACGACTCGCACAGCATCTCCTGCCGTTCGGGCGGGAAGCCGGCCGGGTTGGCCACGAACCGCGGCGAGGCGGTGCGCACGTGGTTGAGGGCGGGGCCATGGCAGGCCTCACAGCCGACCCCCGCTTCGACGAAGCGGTCGTTGTCGGCCGAGAACCCCGTGGTGTGACAGCCGGCGCACTGCTTGAGCCAGAAACGGCGGTCCCAGCCGTAATCGCGGGCGGCGAGCCAGGACCGGGAATGGCGGTCCCAGATGCGGGGCAGGACCACCAGGGTGCCGCTGGCCTCGGCCACGAACCGGTGGACGTAATGCGAGCCCAGAACGTAGCGGACCTTCTCGAGAGGCCACTCCAGTTCCGCCGAGGTCAGCCCCCGCACCTCATCCACTTCGGACAGCGGCCGGGTCATGCGGGCGTGCGGGGTTTTGGCCCAGGCCTGGAAGATCTTCTCGTGGCAGGCGGCGCAGGCCTTTGACCCTGCATACGAGCGGCTTTCGAACGACCGCCCCGAATGGACCGACTGGGGAAGGGGCTCGCCCTTCCGGGCGGCGTGACACCGGCGGCACAATTCGCCGGCCGGGTTGGGCGTGACCAGCAGGAAGGTGCGGTGCAGGCCGCCTTCCGGGCGGTCCAGCGAGGCGGGCACCCAGGCCTCGGAGGCCAGGGCGGGCCGGTGCGGGGAATGGCAGGTCAGGCATCCCAGGCCGCTTCCGGCCTCGAGCGGCAGTCCGGCCGTCGCGCTGGCCGACAGGCCAACCGGGTGGCAGGAGCGGGCGGCCGCCTGGTGGCATCCCAGGCACCATTCTCCGGCGTTGGGAGTGAGCACCAGGCCGGCGGTGGCGGTTCCGGCAGTTCCCGCGGGGCCGGCGACTCCGGCAGTTTCGGCGGCTGTCGTGGTGGGCACCGCGCCGGCGGCTCCTGCATTGCCGGCCATCCCCGCTGTTGCGGAGGCGCCCGTGGTTCCATCGGCGCCAGCGGTTGCGGAGGCCCCGGCCACGAACGCCCGGCCCCCTCCCGGCAGGGCGGTGGGCGCCGGGACATGGCACACGCCGCACCCGGCCTGGCGGGCTCCCGCCTCATGATCGAACGCGGCCGCCTCCCCGGGCCGGCCGTGCATTGCCGTCATCATCACGACGAGAACCAGCATGACGGGGACACATGACCAAATCGGCCGTTGAGTGCGCGCGCGAATTCCGCGCCGAATTCCGGGGACATGATACGGAATTCGCCCCGAATTCCGTATCATGTCCCCGGAATTCCCGGAATTCGTGTCTGGACGGGGGGCCGTTCCTGCCAAGGGAGCCGAGGCAGGGAGACACCGCGAGGCCCGGAAGCGCCATGGCGCGGGGGGATTCGGCACCGGGCCCGGGGCTGGTGCCGGGTCAGGGCCGGGGCCGGGGCGATTCCGAATGGCAGAGGAGCTTGGCATGGGCGGTTGGCAGGGAGGGGTCAGACCTTTCGCGGGCCGGGGCCGCTCCCGGGGGTGCCCGGGGCCGCCGCCGGGTCGGGGGCGGGTTCCAGGGCGATCTGGTCGAGGGCCGGGCCGAGAAAGCCCCGCAGTTCGTCCTGGGTCATGGGCGGGCCTGCCTCGAGGCGGGCCTTGGCCTGGGCCACCAGCCGCAGGCGGCGCCGATACTCCTCCTGCAGTTGGTTGACCGCCTCACTGAGGAGCTGTCCCTCGTCTCCCTTTCGCAGGCGCAGGGGGGGCAGGTCGAGGCGGCCGGCGGCCAGGTCGCGCACCCGGCCGGCGATCTTCACCACCGGCCCGATCAGCCGGTGCGAGGTCAGGGTGGTCACCACCAGCAGGGCCAGCGAGATGAGCAGAAACGAAATGCCGTTGGTCACGATGATGGCCGGCTTGAGGATCTCCCAGGTCGACCGCAGGCGGTTGTGGGCCGAGAAGAAGCCCTCCTCGATGGTCCGGGCCGTGATTTTGTACAAAAAGAACCCGTGCAGAATCGACCCCAGGAGGACCACCAGGATCAGAAACCCCACCAGGCGGACCTGATACGACGGCAGGACCAGGTAGTGCTTGCGGCTGAACGTGGACATGGCTTCCTCCTTACTCGGGGCGGGTACTGCCGGCGAGAGATGGATGCACCCAGATGGGCAGAGTACTCCGCATGGTCTGCAGGAACCGGCGCTCGGCGAGGCGGCGGCCCTCCAGGCGGGCCATCCCCGCGGCCTGGCGGTCGGCCAGACGGGGGTCGGGGGCCGGACGGGCCTTCACCACGAACAGGTGGACTCCCTCTCCGTCGGCGTAGGCGCGGGTGAGCGACCCCACCGGGGCGGCGGCCAGCGTGTCGAACACCCCGGGCGGCAGGTCGTCGGCGCTCTTCCAGCCGAGGTCGCCGCCGACGGCGACGTAGAGGGACCGCGAGAAGCTGGCGTTCAGGGTGGGGAAGGAGGTGCCCGCGGCCGCCAGCTCGAGCACCTGGCGGGCGGCGGCCTCGTCGGCCACGACGAGTTTCTGCAGGTGAAGCCGGGTGGGCGTCGCCGTCCCGGGGCCCGCCCCGGCGAGGTTGGGGCCGCCTTCCTGGCCGGCGGGGGGGAAACCGGGAACCGGTCCGCTGGCGGAAAGGCTGGGCAGGGCCGCCGCTCCCGAGGGAAGCCCGGCGGACTGTTCCCCGGCGTCGACGGGGGGCGGCGAGACGGTATCTGATCGGGGCCCGGCATCA
>CAZKPI010000604.1:1469-3588 GCA_964554555.1 uncultured bacterium | reverse complement strand
GGCGGCGCGCGGCGAGAGCGGGCCGGTGATCGGCGGCCGCCCCGCCGCCGAAGGCGGTCGCCTTTCCGGCCATGAAAAAACCCCCGCCGAAGCGGGGGCTGTCGCTGGGTCAGGATCAGTATTCCACGAACATGCTGATGCCGTCGGCGTCAGCCACAAAGTACTTGTTCTGGAAATACTTGATCATGAAGGGGAAACGGACGCTCCCCCAGACAGGCATCGCCGTGTCGGCATGGCCGATTTCCCAGACGGTCGACCAGCTGGTGTCCTGGTCGAGCTTGTAGATGCGGTTCCGGTCCGAGTCGGCGATGAGATAATACCGGGAGTCGGTTTCGACCCAGTCGAACCCGAAGTCCCCGCCAGGGGTGGGGGCGCCAGGGAGAGGCAGAGTCGTTCCGGTGTTTATCCAGGTGCCGGTATCGGTCAGGTCGTAGGCACGCAACACCCGATCAGCCGTGATCACCCAGATGTTGACCGTCGTCGCCCCGAACTGGAAGAACCGGTAGAAGTCCATGGCCCTGGCCTGAGCGGGAAGGCCCAGGGAACTCACCGGAGGGATCCCGGCAACCTGGAGATTGGCGCTTTGCAGTTGGGTTCCCATCACGAAGAAGGCCATGCGGTTGCCATTGTCGAACTCGCCCTTGCCGTACAGGATGGGATACCCCGTCGGGGAAATGCCCGTCGAATCACTGGTGATCGTCGAGGAAGGGACCCCTCCGACCAGGTCCTGATACTGGAAATAGAAGCCGGAATAAGGCGGCAGGCCCGCCGCCACGAGATGGACGGAAGCCAGGTTGCCGGCGGTGTCGGTGGCGACGTACAGGTCATGGAAGGCCCATTCGCTCGTGCTGAGAGAGGTGAACCACCGGCCGCTGTACCCGGTTGGCATGCTCATTTGGAAGGTGGTGGCCGTCGGATGCGAGATCCACCGTTCCTCCACCGTGTCGCTCCACAGGAAGAACACCCGGTCCAGGTCGGGGTGGGGCATCAGCACTTTCTCGGGACGCGTCGAGAAGCCAAATTCCCCCCAGGGATGGAAGTCGCGGAACACGAGCCGGTTCCGGATATCCATCTCCCTGCCCGTGGACTGATAGGTGCCGGTGGTGTTCTGAACCCCGGTCACCACCAGTTTCAGCGTGGCGGTATCGGTTGGGATGGTGCTGGCGAAATCCAGGGTGACCACCGTCTGGGAGAGATCGACCGTCGCCGCGGTCGGCGTGATCCGCTGGGATGAGATCAGACTGCCATCGGCCCGATTCTTCATATCATTGACCAGCGTGTAGTTGGCGGGGTTGGCGGCCTGGGTGGAGTTGACCAATTGGTTGAAGGTCACATTGATCTGGGTCAGGTTCGCGGCCTCGGCGGGATCGTATTCCAAGGGCCCGAGAACACTCAGCGTGCAGGGGATCGACCCCGACCCGACCCCGTCGTACACGTTGATCACGAAGTTGTTCGTCTGCCCCATGGTGGTCGGGGTGCCGGTGATGTAGCCCTGGGAACCAACCGACGAGAGACTCAACCCGCTGGGCAAGCCGCCGGTCAGCAGTTGCCAGGTGGCCGGGTCGGGCCCATTGGTGGTCTGGAACACATACTGATAGGGTTGCCCCTGGATGGCAACGGGCAGAGTCAAGGCGGGCGAACCGACGATGTCATAGACCAGGGCAGAAGCCTGGATGTTGACCATTCCCGACCAGGTGGCCGTCGCCGAGTTCCCCTGGTCGAGCACCTCGACGGTCAGCGAGATCGGCCCGACGGCGGCAGGGGTGCCGGCGAGGACGCCGGTCGAGGAGTTGAAGGTCCAGCCGGACGGCAGTCCGGTGCAGGACCAGAGCAGGGTCCCGACCGCCCCCACCGCATTGAAATCGTGGGAGAACGGTTGTCCGACAATTCCGCCGAGGTTCCCCGGATCAACGATGGCAAGCGCAGTACCGCCGACGCTGATCATGCCCGTCCAGGTCGCGGTGGTGGAGGTGCCCTGGTCAAAGACATTCACCACCAGCGACAAGGGGCCGACGGCGGTGGGGGTCCCCATCAGGACACCCGTGGAGGCGTTCAGGGACCACCCGGAAGGCAGAGCAGGACTGCTCCAGACAAAGGAACCAACCCCGCCGCCCACCTC
>CAZKPI010000604.1:1199-1428 GCA_964554555.1 uncultured bacterium | reverse complement strand
CTGACGGTCGCCACGAGGTTGCCCGGGTCGATGATGCCGAAGGCGTTCCCCGAAACGCTCATCATGGTCGACAGGCGGGAGATCTGCCCGAAGTAATCACGCACCATGAGCTGATAGGCGGCCGGCCCCGAAACCGTCGGGGTCCCCTTCAAAAGGCCGTCGGAACCCAGGGTGAGACCGGTGGGAAACCCACTGCCCGCCCAGACATAGGGCGGGGTCCCGCCCGCCG
>CAZKPI010000604.1:0-1156 GCA_964554555.1 uncultured bacterium | reverse complement strand
GATTTCCCGGGTCCGTGATCTGCACGGGATTGGCCAGGGCCAGGCCATTGACCAGGCCGCGCAGGGCGATCTGGAATTCAAGGGTGGCGCCGGTCGTCGGGGAGAAGCTCTTCGTTCCGACGATACCAACTTTTCGCAGGAGGTACAAAGTGTGTTTTTCTTCCTTCAGCCCCGTGGCCACCGAATAGGGGTTGGTGGGGTCGGGATAGGACGTATGGATGTCGATGGGAAGAACCGCCGCCACCCCCGCTTCCGCCAGGGGGAACGGCCGGAGGAGATAGAGATCGCCAACCTTGACGGTCTTGACGCTGGTGATGGTCTTCCCATCGTACAGGAAGGTGACCGTGGCGACAGTCACGTCGTCGGTCACCAGCGGGTCGTTGAGGATCTTCCAGGGTTGGCCCCCGTTGAAGGTGCTGTCACTGCCGTAGTAGTACAGCCCTTTGTCCAGGGCAAACCGCAGGGTGCCGGAGGTGATGGAGCCGGACTGACCGGGGAACAGGTCGGCCCGCAGGGCCGTCCGCACTGGCGGGGTCGAGCCCAGCGGCATGTCCGGGGAGAAGAGAACCCCGGCCGCTCCAAGGGCGGTATCAAGATCGAGGAAGGAAACCGCCGTGCGCCTGACCGGAAAGACCTGGCGGCCATCGACGGTGCTTGGACTGCTGACCGTCTGCATCACCCCTTGGCTGGTATTGGGCACTCCGTCCTTTTCAAGGGCGAAAAACAGGCGGTCGCCCTCCCTGATGGGAAAGTATTCCGCAAGCGGGGCGTTGACCGAGGTGGTCGAACTGCCCTCGAAACTGATTTCCTCGATGAAATATTTCCCTTGGTCCTCCACGAGGAAAAAGATGACGATCATGGTCTTGCCCGACAGGCCGGTGTACTTGGCGGGAACCGCGTAAAGACCGTTGGTCCAGAAGATTTCGGAAGGGTTGATCTCGAAACTGTAGGAGGCATCGTCGGCAGGACGGTAGATGTCTTCTCCGAAATCGAAGAGATAGAGCCGGCGGACCTGGGTCGTGGCCTCCCCGGTCGACTGTCGCGGCGCGGCGAAGAAGCTGGCCGCCTTGTCCGGGTCCTGGGCTGACAGGGCCCCAAAGAGTAACCGTTCAGGTCCCCCCTGTACAGTCGGGTCGGCCAACCGTACAATGAGGTC
>CAZKPI010000603.1:2964-3595 GCA_964554555.1 uncultured bacterium | reverse complement strand
GCCAGGCCGCGGGCCCCCCGGCGGGCAGTTCGGGCATGATGGAACTGACATCCGCGGCCTGGGAGCCGGGGGCCCCCGCCGGGGCAGGCGCTTCGGGCCAGCGGGCGCGGGCGGCGGCGAGGCGATCCTGCCAGGCGAGCCGCTGTTCCGCGGTGTCGGCGATCGAGGCCAGATGCTCGAGGAACCGCTGGTAGCGTTCCCGGGCGGTGCGGCGGGTCTCGGGGTCGCGGTCGTCGAAGTGCTGTTCGTACAGGCGGCAGGCGGCGTCGTCCGCTCTGACCCGTTCCAGGGCGCGGCCGTGGGTTTCCAGGGTGAGTTCGGTTCGCCAGTTCCCCTGTTCGAGCAGGGCCAGAAGCCCTTCGCGCAGGGTCCTGCGGTCGTCGCTGGTCAGGGCCAGTTCGAGGGGGCGGGAGGTGCCGAGCTCCTCGACCAGGCGCCACCGCAGTTTCTGGAAGCGGACCCGGTCGGCCTCGGCCACGTTTCCGGCACATTCCTGCATGAGCCTGAGGGCCGGCAGGAACTGGTTCTGGTGGTAGAGGGCGCGGATCAGGGCCTGGAAGTTCACCCAGAACCCGTCGGCCGGCAGGGAAGGCAGACCCTTGCGGAAGCACTCGATCATCTGGTCGGTGAG
>CAZKPI010000603.1:0-2954 GCA_964554555.1 uncultured bacterium | reverse complement strand
CTGCCAGAACTGGGCGAAGGCGTCCCAGTAGCGGCCGCGGCGCATCAGCACGGGGGCGGTCACCCTCAGCCAGTCTTTGTGCCAGGGCGAGTTCTTTTCGGACCAGGGCCGGATGAGGTCGGGGAAAAGGTCTTCCAGATAGAGGCGATGGAGGATGACCAGGGGCGGGCCGGCCGGCGGGAAGCGTTTCCAGTGGGCGCGGGTCCGCTCACGGACCTTGGCTTCCTCGAGGGCGTTGCGCAGAAGAAAATCCGGCCTCTGTAGCGCCCGATTGAGTTCTTCCGCCACCCGCCCGGGGTCGAACGGGAGCTGGTCGGCGGCGCCCGACCAGCCGGCGAGGCCGTGCCGGAATTCCTGGCTGAGGAGGCCCGCCAGGTGGCGCACCGCCGGCGTGCTGGGGCTCCGGAACGCTTCGAGGAGGCGATCGACCTGGCGCAGGTCGCGGGGGGTGAGCCGGGCGATCTCTTCCCCGCCGGCTTTCCGCCATTCCTCGAGGATGCGGTCTTCGGCCCCGGCCATTTGCAGATGGGGCAGGCCGGCCGGGAAGCCGTCCTGCTCCGCCCGCGCCAGCCAGACGTGGGGGTGGGTGAAGCGGGCGCCTTCCCAGACCCGGACGGCCTCTTTGAACGCCCTGATCTTGAAGAAGCATTCGCCGGCGGTGGCGGCGGCGCCGGGGAACCCTTCCCGATGGAAGCGCTCGAGCAGGCGGGCGGCGCGATCCCAGGCCGGGCGGTCGAGGGCGTCGGGGTCGAGGCGGTCGAGGGTGCTGGTCAGGGTTTCCAGGGCCTGGCGCCATTGGGGGGCGAAGGGATCGCCCAGCGGGGCGCCGGCGGCGTGACCGGCCCGTTCCTGCAGGGCTTCGAGGAAGGCCCGGGCGGCCTTCGCATCGGGGTGAGGGACGGCCATGAACCGGGCGAACACGGCTTCGAGGGTGTGGCCGGCCTGGGTGACCTGGGCCCAGTCGAGGAGCGCGGGCCAGTGGCGTCCTTCCCAGAAACAGGCCCGGGCCTCGTCGAACTGGTGGAGGTCCATGAAGCATCGGCCGGCGGCTTCGGTCTGGCCCTCGAACGACAAGGCCCAGGCGTCGCAGATCCCGGCGTGGGTCGGGTCGCCAGCCTCGCGGTACCACTGGCCGGCTTTGCGCATGGTGGTCGGGTTTCGTCTCTGCATGGCGTCGTGGAAGAACTGGTCGGCGTTGCGCCGGGGCTCGTCGCGGTGGGTGGGGCGCAGATCCAGCCAGGTGCCCTGGTGGAGGCCCTGGGTCCGCTCCCGCCAGCGGTCGGGTTCGGGGAGGCGGGCCAGCAGGGCGGTTCGCGCATCCTCGGACAGGGCCATCTGCCAGAGGCGGCGGCGTCCTTCCTCGGTGTCGATGATGCAGAGCTGTTCACGGCCGCGGGTGGCGGCCACGTAGAGTTTGTTGAAGAAGAATTCCTGGTGGAGGCGGGCTTCAAACGACCCCCGTTCGGCCTGCCAGACGGCCGGGTCGCAGGTTTCGCCGAACTTGTACAGGACCACCCGGTTGAACTCGAGGCCCTTGGCCTCCTCGACGGTGATGACGCCTTCCTTGCCGACCTTGTTGCGGGCGGGCCGGTCGGCGGCCACCTCGGGGAACAGGCGGCGCAGATAGGGGTCGTTCCGGATGAAGTCGATTTCCCCGTGCTCATCGCAGGGCAGGATGATGATGCTTTTGCCGAGGAGTTCCTGGCATTCGCTCCGGTCGAGGTCGGCCGAGCAGGGAACGAAGGAGGGGTGAACGGTTTCCTGGCGTTGCCAGCATTCCTGCGGGAACAGTTCGGGGTGGTCGAAGAGGACCGCCCGCCAGGCCTGGACGAGGTTGGCGAATCTGACCAGGGCTGGCGCGGACCGGTAGTTGAACTGGAGTTCCCGGGAGTTCAGCGCCAGGCGCAGATACCCTTCGGGGTCGAGGTGCCGCAGGATGTCGTCGTGGAACATCGACTGGACCAGCTCCCAGCGGAACCCGGTGGGGTTGAGGGTCTGGAACGGGTCGCCGGCGAAGGCGAAGGGGAGGCCGGCGAGCGGCGAGCGGCCCAGGTCGTAGGAGGAGAACAGCGAGAGGCGGAGGATGAACTTCAGTTCGAGGCGGGTGAAATCCTGGGCCTCATCGCAGAACACGACGGGAAATTCCGGGCGGGCCCTCCCCGAAGCGAGCACGGCCCGCACGAGGTCCTGATCGTCCCAGAAGCCGTCCTGGGTGGTGAGCGGCTGGTACCATTCTTTCCAGATGGTGTCGTGAATGGCCCGAAACACTTCGGGCGGCACCGTGCGGCTTTTGCGGGGGATTTCCTGCTCGTAGTCGTCGGGGGTCAGCCACCCGTCTTCGTGGTAGCCCTTGATGAAGGTGCGGATGACGTACCAGGCGACTTCGGGGGACCACTGGCGGGCGGTGGGGAGGGGGGTGGCCGCATAGCGGCGGGCAAACTCACGGAAGGAAAGGTAGCGGTCGGTCCGGAAGCGGTCTGCCTGGTTGGGGGTGAGGTAGGACTGGAGGAATTCGCGGAAAGGATGGAAGAACGGGCGGAGGTCTGGCGGGGGGGTTTGGCGGGCCGATTCGATGGCGAAGCGATGGTGGCAGGTGAGGATGCGGCGGACGGTGCCGGCCGCGGTTTCCAGCAGGCGGGCGTTATAGGTCAGGAAGACCGGCCGGCCGGGCAGATGGCCGGTTTCCCAGCGGTGGAGGTAGTCGGCGAACAGATAGAACATCAGGGTCGACTTGCCACTGCCGGCCCGACCGTTGAGGAAGATGGGCAGGCCGCGCCCCGAGCCCGGGGCGGCGGTGGTGATGGTTTCGAAGATGGCCTCTTCTTCGGGGGAGAGGGCGAGGTTGGCTTCGGCGTCACGCTGGATTCCGAGCCAGAGGTCTTCATCGGCGAGGATCAGGCTGGGATAGGCGCGGCGGGCGCACGGGGCGATATGGCAGAGAAGAGGGGCCGTCT
>CAZKPI010000602.1:0-3597 GCA_964554555.1 uncultured bacterium | reverse complement strand
AATGGCGGCCTCGTCGCCCCCGCGTTCGAGGAACCAGGCCCGCGCCGTCCCGGCCGGTTCCCCCGTGAAGCACCCGTCTGGCCCGACCAGCGACGGCACCTCGCCCGCCGGGGCCACCGGCCGTCCCAGCGAGAGATTGACATGCAGACCGAGGCTTGTTCCGGCCGCCAGGAAGGGGGCAAGATCGGGCTGATGCGGCCCGTTCACCAGGACGGCGGCCGCCGTGACCATCCCCGCCCGCACCACGTCGAGGATTCCCGCATCGACCTCGGCACACAGGCCCAGGTCATCGGCGGTGACGATCAGGGCGGCCGCCCCAGGCCAATCGAGGGTGCTTCCCGCGGTGGAACCGGTCATCGTGCCCCCTCCGCCCGGCCGTATCCGCCAATGGGAGCACCCAGCTCCCGCGCCGGCGGGAAGAGCGCGGCAGAGGCCAGAGTCATTCGCGACTCAGCCAGCGGGAACGGGGCCGCTTCGCGGCCCGGATGCCTTGCTGGCCGGGAAAGCAAGGTTGCGGGCCATGCCGGAAGAACGTGGAGCACGGTCATCGCCGGATGCCCTCGTAGAGCCGGGCCAGGAAGAACAACTCCCCTCCGTCCCCGAAAAACTCCGCCTCGCCCCGCGCCCGCTGGGCAACGAGGTGCTCGAACAGCCCCGGGGTCAGGGCATCGAACTCCTCCGGGGTGAACGGCCGCCGTTTCTCGGCCAGCCGGCGGACCGCGAACGACCCGCCGAACGCGGCCAGCACCCGCCGCGGATTGGCGATGCTGTTGAGGTAGAGCACCAGCCGGCCTCCCGCCACCAGCCGTTCTGCCGCCTGAAGGATCACGGCCAGCAGGAGGTCGGTACCGTCCGGGCCGCCATAGAAGCGCAGATGGAAGGGGCGGGGCGCGGGCCGGTGGGGCAGGAGGGCCACCACCAGGTCGAGGGGCCCCGTCACCGGCTCCAGCAGGGAGCCCTCGCGGAAGTCCACCCGGTCGGCCAGGCCGTTGGCGACGGCGTTCTGGCGGGCGGCCGCCAGGGCCACCGGGTCGAGATCGGTGCCGACGACGGCGGCCGCCCCGGCCCGGGCGCAGAACAGGCTGAGAACCCCGGTTCCGCACCCCGGTTCGGCCACCCGCTCCCCCGGCCGCACCGTCAGATGCTGGTAGCAGAACGCGGTCGCGTGGTCGGCGCGCAACGGCACCGGGCCGCCCTCCACAACCGGGCCGACGGCCGTCCGGTGCACCGTCACGGGGCTCCCGTCCCTTCCGTCATCCATTTCCATGGCCCTTTATCCAAGCACAATCTGCCGCCGAACTCCAGGAAAATGGAAAGGGCGCCCACGGCACCAGAGAACCCGTGGGCGCCCGCGATGGAAGAAAGAACAGGGCGGCGGCAGGGCACCGGGAACCGGAACCACCAGCAAAACACCAGGGCAACCATGGACAGACGGGACGCTTGGACCGGACAGGAACCTGGAGAACCATCGGCAAACCGCTGGAAGCCCACACCAGAGGGGAACCAAGGGCAAACCCGGAAAAACCCTGAGTCTGGAACCTATCAGGACCTGGAAACGGGAACCCCGCAGATCAAAGGAAAAGCCCAGGACACGGTCAGAACCGGTAGGACCGGAGAGAACCGCCGGAACGAGGAGCACGAAACCATGGGCAGGAAACCGGAATCACCCGTGGCAACCGGAACATGACCAGGACCGAAACCAGGACCAAAACCAGGACCGGACAGCCGCCGCCCAGGGACAAGGGACATTCCCGACACGGGCAGGAAACCCGATCGTCGAATCAGATGTGGGTCCAGAGGGCTCTCCAGACCCAGTGGGCAAAGGCGTGAAACCATTTCCAAAGCTGACGCCCACATTCGACCCCGTGATGGACAGCACCCGTGGGGGAATGCCCGGACAGGTCAAGGTGGTTGAGAGGGAAGAAGCCTTGCATTCGTTGCCTCCTCGAACGGTCTTCCCGACTTCTGGGCTGATACCGGAAGCGAAGGAACGGCAAAACATCCGCCAACCAGGGCAGATCCTCTTCCAAGATGAATATATCCATCGGCCCCCGGTTTGGCAAATACCGCTTCCCTGGCTCGCCACAGGGGTTTACGACGGCAGGGGAATCGTGCTATGCATGGCGGGCGGCGTTGTTCCGCGGACCCACCGGGCGGCCGGCCCCTCGGCGCGAGGGGAAGAACCGCGTCCACGGCACGACGACCGCGCCATGGGCCCGGCCTTTCCCGCCGTCCGCCCGCATGAAAGGGTTCCCCGTCAGGCCATGTCCGTTCTCGTCCAGGGAAGCGTCAAACGCACGTTGTTCCGCACCGCCTTTCCAATGCTGGCGGGCACCTTCGCCATGAACGCCTATCACCTGGCCGACACCTGGTTCGTCGCCCGCCTGGGAACCCTGCCCCTGGCCGCCATGGGTTTCACCTTCCCCGTGGTCATGCTCCTCACCTTCATCGCCGGCGGGATCGGCACCGGCGTTACCACCCTGACCTCGCACGCCCTCGGCCGCCAGGACCGCGCCGCCGCCTCCCGGCTGGTCACCCACGGGTTCGCCCTGTCCATGCTGGTCGCCGGCCTGATGGCCCTCATCGGCTATCACACCATCACCCCCGTCTTTTCCGCCCTGGGTGCCGATGCCCGCACCCTGCCCCTGATCGGCGACTACATGCGGACCTGGTATGTGGGTGCCGCCACCATGACCCTACCCATGCTGGGCAACGGCATTCTCATTGCCCTGGGCGACTCGCGGGCGGCCAGCCAGTTCATCATGCTCGGCACCCTCCTCAATCTCGTCCTCGACCCCATCCTGATCTTCGGCTGGCTGGGCTGTCCGGCCTGGGGCATCTTCGGGGCTTCCCTGGCCACGGTCATCTCGCAGGGGGTGGGCACCGCCTGGCTGTTCCGCCTGCTCATCGTCAAACACCGCCTGCTGGCCTTCCGCTCCGCCGGACTGTCCCTGATCCCCGATTCCTGGCGGCGCATCATGGAGTTCGCCGTCCCCGCCATCATCAGCATGATGCTCATGCCCATCAGCTCGGCCGTCATCACCGGCCTGGTCAGCCGGTTCGGCACCGAGGCGGTCGCCGCCTGCGGCGCCGCCAGCCGGCTCGAAATGGTCGCCTTCGTCATCCCGATGGCCCTCGGCATCTCGCTCACCCCCTTCATCAGCCAGAACTTCGGGGCCGGACGCCTCGACCGCATCCGTGAGGCCAAGTCCCTCGCCATGCGCTTCGCCCTCGCCTACGGACTGGGCAACGCCGTCCTCTTCTTCCTGGCCGCCCGCCACCTGGCCTGGTTCTTCACCGACGACCCGGCCGTCACCGGCATCCTGGTCTCCTACGTGCGCATCATCGCCTGGGGCTATGGCATGATGGAGGTCCACCGCTACTGCGGGTTCATCATGACCGGCCTGCAGAGGCCGGCCGCCGCCACCGCCCTCAACGCCCTCCGCGTCCTCGTCCTCCTCCTGCCCCTCTCCTTCCTCGGCGCCTGGCTGGGCGGCATCCGCGGCATCTTCTGGGGAAGGCTGGCCACCGACCTCATCGTCGGCAGTCTGGGCCTTGCCTGGGTCACCCGCCTCCTGGCCAACCATCCCGGAATTC
>CAZKPI010000601.1:0-3597 GCA_964554555.1 uncultured bacterium | reverse complement strand
GACGGGATGGCCCTCGTCACCGGAGCCCCCAAGTTCACCGCCGACGTCGATCTCCCCGGCCTCCTGCACATCAAGGTCCTGGGCAGTCCGCATGCCCACGCCAAAATCCTCGACATCGACCCGTCCGAGGCCATCAAAATCCCCGGCGTGGTCGCGGTCTACACCTGGAAAGACGTGCCGCGCATCGCCCGCACCACGGCCGGCCAGGGGTATCCCGAACCGTCGCCCTACGACACCTTCCTGCTCGACTCCAAGGTCCGTTTCGTCGGAGACCGCGTGGCCATCGTGGCCGCCGAAACCCCCGAAGCCGCGGCTGAAGCCTGTCGCCGGATCCGGGTCAACTACCACGTCCTCGAACCGGTCCTCGATCCCGCGCAGGCCCGGCGCCCCGGCGCCCCCATCATTCACGACGAACCCGACTGCCGCGCGCCCCTTCCCATCTTCTTCGATCCCAAGCACAACCACTGCGCGCACGTCGACACCAAGGTCGGCGACGTCGAGCAGGGTTTCCGGGAGGCCGACGTCGTCCGGGAGCGCACCTATTATCCGCACTACGCCCAGCACTGCCCGATCGAGCCCCACGTCTGCGTCAGCTACCTCGACGAGAACGACCGCCTGGTGCTCCGCACCAGCACCCAGGTGCCCTTCCACGCCCGCCGCATCACCGCCCAGACCCTGGGCATCCCCCTGCGGAAGATCCGCGTCATCAAGCCCCGCATCGGCGGCGGCTTCGGCACCAAACAGGAGGTCCTGCTCGAGGACGTCTGCGCCCTGGTGACCCTGCGCACGCGCCGGCCCGCCAAGTGGGAACTCACCCGCGCCGAGGAATTCACCTCGGCCCGCACCCGGCACCCGATGATCGTCACCATCAAGGCCGGGGTCAAAAAAGACGGCACCATGACCGCCCTGTCGATGAAGATCACCAGCAACACCGGCGCCTACGGCAGTCACGCGTTGACGGTGGTCAGCAACTGCGGCTCGAAGGTGCTTCCCCTCTACCGCATCGGCCACATCGAGTCCGCCGGCGACACCGTCTACACCAACCTCCCCGTCGCCGGCGCCTACCGCGGCTACGGCGCCACCCAGGCCGCCTACGCCGTGGAGTGCATGATTGACGAACTGGCCGAGGCCATCGGCATGGACCCGATCGCCTTCCGCCAGCGGAACCACATCCGCGAGGGCGAGACCTCACCGATCTTCAAAGCCCTCGGCGAGGGCCGCGAAGGCGTCTCGATGGTCATCAAGTCCTGCGGCCTCGCCCAGTGCATCGAAAAGGGCATGCAGGAGATCGGCTGGGCCGCCAAGCGCGGCCGCGGCCGCCTCGCCGCGGGCCCCATCAAGCGCGGCGTCGGCATGTGCTGTCTGATGCAGGGCTCCTCGATCCCCGAGATCGACATGGGCTCCGTCTTCATCAAGATGAACGAGGACGGCTCGTTCAACATGCTGCTCGGCGCCACCGACCTCGGCACCGGCTCCGACACCATCCTCGCCCAGATCGCCGCCGAGACCCTCGGCTGTCAGCACGACGACATGCTGGTCTACAGTTCCGACACCGACTTCACGCCCTTCGATGTCGGCGCCTACGCCAGCTCCACCACCTACCTGTCAGGCGGCGCCGTCATCAACGCCGCCAAACAGGTGCGCGCCCAGATCCTCGCCGTGGCGGCCAGCATGATGAACGAACCGGTCGAGAACCTCACCATCGAGAACCGCATCGTCTACGGCAAGGGCCGCAAGAACAAGCTGACCTTCTCCCAGGTGGCCAACTTCGCCCTCTACGAGTTCCACCAGTTCCAGATCGGCGCCATCGGCAGTCACGTCACCCACGCCTCGCCGCCCCCGTTCTCGGCCCACTTCGCCGAGGTCGAGGTCGATACCGAGACCGGCCAGGTCAAGGTGCTCAAATACGTGGCCGGCGTCGACTGCGGCACCGCGATCAACCCCCAGCTGGCCGACGGCCAGACCCAGGGCGGCCTCCTCAACGGCATCAGCTTCGCCCTCACCGAGGAATACCACTTCGACGACAAAGGCCGCATGCTGAACCCGAACTTCAAGCACTACAAAATCTTCGGCACCGCCGACCTGCCCGAGATCAAGACGTTCCTGGTGCCCACCTACGAGCCCACCGGGCCCTACGGCGCCAAGAGCGTCAGCGAGATCTGCATCAACGGCCCCCTGCCGGCCATCGCCAACGCCATCTACGACGCGGTGGGCGTGCGGCTGACCAGGCCTCCGTTCACCGCCGAGAAGGTGCTGGCCGCCCTCAAGGAGGCCGGCCAGCCAGGCCGATGAAGAAGGCCGACCACCCATGACCCGGGCCGGGGCCGCTCCTCAGCGGCCCCGGTCCTGCGTTTCCCCACGCCGGCCCCCAGGCGCCTTACCCCGGTTGACCAGACGGGTGCCGCCGGCCCGGCCCCCGAAGGAGGATCGATGAACCACCCAGCCTCCCCCCGGCTTCCCTCTTCCCGGCACCCGGCAAGCCTCCTGCTCACGGTGCCGCTCCTCGCCGCCGCCCTCCTCCTGCCCGCGGCCGGGGCCTCCCGCAAACCCAAGGCCGCCGGCCCCGTCATCGGCATCCGGGAACAGAAGATGGCCCGGGTGTCGGGAAAGCACCTGACGAAGGCCCGCTCCCTGCGCGACAAGGGAAAGAACGACCTGGCCATCGCCGAATACCGCCAGGCCCTCACCATCGACCCCTCCTCGGCCGAAGCCGCCCTCGAGCTGGGCGACCTGTACTTCCAGCTCGGGATCTTCCCGCAGGGCGCCGAGATCCTCGAAGCCGGCCTGCCCCTCGCCGAACAGCAGGGCTACGACGCCCGCGTGCTGGGCGAGGCGTATTGCCGCCTGGCCCGCTGTCACCTGGCCAACGGCTCCCCCGATCCGGCCGCCGCCGCCCTCCTGAAAGCCGCCGCCCTGCTCCCGAATGACCCCGAACCCCACGCCGTCCTCGGCGACCTGCAGGGCGCCCGCGACCGGTTCGACGAGGCGTTCAACGCCTACCGCCGGGCCGTCCGCGCCGACCCCCAGTACACCGCCGCCTGGACAGGCATGGGCGACCTCGCCGTCCGCGCCGGGCGCGCCCGGGAAGCCTCCGAAGCCCTCGCCGGCCTCGCCCAGGCTGACTCCCAGGCCGCCGACCGCCTGCGGCAGGCCATGGCCAAGGCGAAGATCCAACCCGTGCCGGTGCCGACACCCCCACCGCCGGCCGCCACCCCCGACCCCTACGCCGACCAGCCTGCCCCCGCCGTGGCGGCCAATGCCGTCGGGGACGAAGACACCGATGCAGAGCCCCCGACGGCCGGCGATCCCGCCGGTGAAGATGATGACGGCAACGTCCCGTCAGACCCCGGCGACACGGCAGATCCCACCGCCGCTGGCCCCGCCACCCGGCCGCCAGCGAAGCCCGCACCCAGGACCGCCGCTCCCGCCGCCAGTGAGGACGACCCCTACGGGGAAACCGCTTTCCACCTACCCGCAGGCCCCGAAGGGCATCCCCAACCCACCGGCCCGACCGGGCCGGTCACCCCGGCCGGAACCCGGCCAACCAACCCCAACAAGGTTCTCCCCCCGGTCTACAAAACCCCGCCCGGCCCCCGG
>CAZKPI010000600.1:0-3625 GCA_964554555.1 uncultured bacterium | reverse complement strand
TGGCCGGGTGCGAGGTGGCGGCGGTGGCCCGCCGCCCGGACCGGCGGCCGCCGACCGGCGCGGCGGTCATTCCGCTTCCCCTCGACCTGACGGAGGATGCCGCGGTCGAACAGGCTTTCCGGGCGGCGCCGCCGGGCGGGGTGATCCACCTCGCGGCGGCGGCCGACCCGAACTGGTGCCAGGAGCACCCGGAGGCGGCGCGGCGGCTCAACGTCGATGTGCCGCGCCGCCTGGCGGGCCTGTGCCGGGAAGCGGGATCGCGCCTGGTCTTCGCCTCGACCGACCTGGTGTTCGACGGCCATGCCGCGCCGTATGGCGAGACGGCGATCCCCCGCCCCTCCAACCAGTATGCCGCCCTGAAGCTGGAGGCCGAGCGGGCGGTCGCCGCCGCTCTCGGGGAGCGGGCCTCCATCTGCCGCCTGCCTCTGATGTACGGGGACCCCAGCCCCGCCGGCCGGGACCCCCTCGGTGCCGTCTGGGCGGCGCTGGCGGGCGGGCCGCCCGCCCGCCTGTTCATCGACGAGTTCCGTTCGCCCATCAGCACCGCGGCCGCCGCGGAAGGGCTGGTGCTGGCCCTGGGTCTTGCCCGGCCGGCCCCCCTCCTCCACCTGGGCGGGCCCGAGCGGCTTTCCCGCTATGAACTGGCCGCCCGCCTCGCCGCCTGGCTCGGCCGGCCAACCGACCGGCTGGTTCCCGTGCGGCAGGCGGAGGTGCCGATGGCCGCGCCGCGGCCGCCCGACGTCTCTCTCGACAGCGCGCTGGCCCGTTCCCTCGGGTTCCGGCCCCGCCGGCTCGAAGCAGAATGGGAGCGTCTGCCCGGGTTCCTCGCCCGCCGGGCGGCCCTGGCGTCAGGCTCCTGAACCCCCGTCGGCCGCCGGCACCGCAGGGCGCCGGAACCAGGGGTCCGGGGGCCATCGGCCCCCGGGCGAGGTGGTCGGGAGGAGCGAAGCATCTCCCGCTCTGACCGCGATTCCAGGGTTGGCCCTGGTCCTGTGGATTCCCCCGTCAGGCCAGCTTCCAGAGAGGGAAACTGACGGCCGCCACCCGCCGGGGGGAAACCGCCGAACCGCGGCGAAGGCCTTCCAGAGCCGTTCCGGCTGGCTCAGCCGCCAGCCAGGGGATCGAAGGGCGGGGCAGGCGGGACCGGAATCTCGCCGAACCGGTTCAGGGCCCGGGCGGCCGCCGCCCGGATCAGCTCCCGGGAGCGGGCCGGGGCCAACGACAGGACCGGAACGTGATCCTGCACGGAAGCCACGTGGGAGAACAGGGGTTCCTTGGTCACCACCGTCTCGATCTGGGGAACGAGGGCTTGGGCCTCCCGGATGGCCGCCCGATCGCCGCTGATGAACACGACCCGCACGCCATGCACCGCCGCCGTGGCGATGGTCATGCCGATCTCGCCAACCGCCTCGCCGTTCCAGACCAGCCCCGGGAAGAGGCCATGCGCCTGCGGAGCCGCGGGCGTCCCCTGTTTCGCGTGCAGGCCGAGCAGAAACAGGGCGTCACAGGTCTGGTCCAGACCGACGGGTCCACCGTCGCCGGCATTCATCACCAGGCGGCAGGCCGGATGAAGAAGCTCCGCGTCCAGGCCGGCGGGAAACCGGCAATGCCCGTCCCAGGCCCAGATCTCCGTGGCTCCGGCCGCGAGGACCCCTTCCACGAGGGCGTTCAGCTCCAGGGTCGCCAGCCGGCGGGCCTGGAGGTAGAAGGGCCCGAACGTTCCGGGGCGATACCCGGCATCACCGGAATCGTGCTCGAAACGGCATTGATGAACCTGGTCCGCCACCCCGGCGGTCCCTTCCAGATCGCAGACCACGTAGACTTTCATGGCTCCTTCCTCCTGGCATGGGGATCATAGCACACCTCCTCACCGCCAGAGGACGACGTCACGCCCCCTGCCTTTCCGCCGGGCAGATTCCAGAACGCCGACCGCCCTCCCCCGGCGGGTTGCCCGGCCGAACTTGCGTCCCGGCGGGAAATGTGACACCCTGAACCCGACCGGCACGATGCCGGAAGGGCCCCTTTGCCGCCACGGATGGCGGCGCGAAACGCCAGTTTCGCGCCACGCAAAAGGGCTGTCCCCCGGGGCGCAGGCATCCCGCCCCCGGCGGGCGGACGGCGCGGCGACGGGAGGGAGCGCCGGAAGGAGGATGGGCCATGGATCCCCGCACGTTCTTTTCCGAAGCCGACCGGCAGGAACTCGAGAAGGCCATCCGCGAAGCCGAGGCCAAAACCTCCGGCGAACTGCGCATCCATCTCGAGCGCACCTGTTCCGACCCTTTCGAACGGGCCAAGGTGGTGTTCGCCTACCTGCGCATGGACGAAACGGCCGACCGCACCGGCGTGTTGTTCTACCTGGCCGTCGAGAGCCGGATGTTCGCGATCCTGGCCGACGAAGGCATCAACGACCGGGTCCCCCGCGGATTCTGGGACGACATCCGCGACCGCATGGCCGCCCAGTTCCGGGACGGACGCTTCAAGGAAGGACTGCTGGCTGGCGTGCAGGCGGCCGGCGAACAGCTGGCCAGGTTCTTCCCCCGCCGGGAGGGTGACCGCAACGAGCTGGCTGACGCCATCAGCTTCGGGGAACGCTGATGGAGCGGCACACCCGGCGGCTGTGGCTGGTGCTGGCCATGGCCCTGCTGGCAGGCTGGCCGGCCGGGGCCTGGCAGGACGCCAGGGAGACCTGGGGGAAACTGCGCACCTCGCGGTTCAAGCTCCCGTTTCCCGACAACAACTACGTCAACGACTACGCCAACCTTCTGCGGCCCTCCGATGTGACCTACCTGCGCACCCGCCTGGAAAGGCTCGAGCGGCAGACCGGGGTGGAAATGGCGGTGGTGACGGTCAAGAGCGTCGGCGCCCTGGGGGCGAAGAACGTCGAGGAGCTGGCCCTCGACTTCTTCAACACGTGGGGGGTTGGCCACCGCAGGCGCAACGACGGCCTGCTGGTGCTGGTGGCCAAGGAGGACCGCCGGATGCGGATCGAGCCCGGCAGGGGCTGGGGCACCGCCCTCGCGCGCGACCTGCAGGCCTGCATCAACAGCCATTTCGCCCCGCACTTCCAGAAAGAGAAGTATTCCGACGGCATCGTCGCGGGGGTCGACCAGCTCTGCGCGATCATCAGCCGGCCGGTGCCGTACACCGACCGGCCCTGGTTCAAGCCGGCGGTGGTCGTGGTGGTGATCGCGCTGATGGCCGCGATCGGGGTTTCGCTGGTGACCACCGGGGAAGGGGGTTGGGGATATTTCGTGGTCTATGCCATCGTCCAGGCCCTGGGATTGATCCTGGCCGTCCTGGCCTCCGGTTCCCGGCACCGCCACCGCCGGTATGGCTGGAGCTCCAGTTCCTGGGGCGGGTCCCACACCACCACCAGCTGGGGCGGGGGCGGCGGCGGCGGCAGTCGGTCAAGCTCGGGGTCGTTCGGAGGCGGGTCCAGTTCCGGACGGGGCGGGGCCTCCGGCGGATGGTGACCAGGCCGGCGCGGGCGGGGCAGGTCCGTTCCCCATCACCGGCCGGGGAAGACCGGCGGCCGGGAAAAGCGTCAACGCGGCGGGAACCGGATTCCTCCCGGATTGGCCGCCGCCCGCGCGGATGAAGGGAGACATCACATGGTTCGCCGGTT
>CAZKPI010000599.1:0-3627 GCA_964554555.1 uncultured bacterium | reverse complement strand
ATCGCCGCCCAGGCCCCGCCCCCGTCGGCGGGGCCCAGCCGGGCCGCGGTTTCCAGCATGGGTTCGGCGGCGGCAGGGTTCCCCGCCTCCAGCCACCAGCGGGCCGCCAGGGCACAGACGGCCGGGTAGACCGGATCGCCGTCGCCGAGCACCTTGGGCGCCAGCGCGGTCACCGAGGCGGCGGCCGGGGCCAGTTCCTCATACCGCATCTGCCGCCAGAGCGATTCGGCCAAGCCCCACCGGGCCCGGAACAGGTCGGCGTGGAACGGCGCCAACCGTTTTTCCCAGGCCCCCACCGCGCGCTGAAAGGCCGCCGCCGCTCCGCTCCAGCCGCCGCGGGCCAGGCGCACCAGGCCGAGGCGGAAATGCGACGAACCGAGTTCAGGCCCCACCAGGCCGGGCACCTGCTCGCACAGGGCCGCGCGCTTCGCCAGCAGTTCCTCGGCCGCCTCGGCCAGCCCCGCCAGCTCGAGACGCCGGGCGAGGGTGTCGTATTCCTCCAACAGGGCCTCCAGGTGATCGAGGGGGTCGGCCTCGAGCAGGGCGAAACCCTGCCGCAGGTGCCCCAGACCTGCCAGGCCGCGGCCCATCTCGACCTCGAACCCGGCCAACTGCAGAAGGACAGGCGCCTCCACCACGGCGCCGGCCCCCCCCCGGCCCTTCCCCGCCTGACGGACCAGAGCCAGGGTCTGTTCAAGGATGGCAAGGGCCTCGTCCCGCTTGCCCTGCCGGAAGCAGGCCCACGCCAGACTGCGCCGCACGGCCGCCACCTCGCCCACCGGGACGTCGGGCGACCCGGCGAATACTTCCAGTACGCGCCGGAAGGCCCGTTCCGCCCCCTCGTAGCCCTCGCCGTTCATCTTGGCGAGGCCTTCCGACAGGAGCTGTTGGATCTCCTGGGTGCGCGGATCGGCCGAGACCTTCCATTGCGGCGAGAAGATCGGGGAAGGGCGGGTCGCCGCGGGGGTTTCCGGTTCGCCGCCCTGGGCCGAAACGAGCCCCGGCGACAGCCAGGCCAGCGTCAGGAACAGCCCTACGGCCACCGCCGTCCGCCAGGCCGCCGGGTTTCCCCCTGCTGAGCCCGAACCGGGCAACGGCACCGCGCCCCGGACCGTCATCACTTCATCTGGATCAGATCGGTGTAGGCCGACCCGCCATCCTCGGGGATGATCTTCGGCCCGAGCTGGCCCCAGTGGTAGCCCTGGTCGAGGTTGACGGCCAGGAACTGCATGTTCCAGCCGGTGGGAATGCCCGAAAGATACGCCTCGGCCATGCCGTTGGCCGACACCACGTCAACGCTGGCACCGGTCTGCTGGCAGGTGACGCGGGCCCGGGCCCCGTTCGGGAAGGACATGCCGGTCCCGCCCGCGGGCGCCGAGCTCTGCACCACCAGGCGGACGTCGCGCCGGATGGGGGACATCTGGTGAAAGTCGACGTCGATGCCGCCGATGGTGCCGCCGGGCTGGGCGGGGTTGATCACCAGCCCGGGGTGCAGGGTGAGCAGGTCGTAGCCCCGGATCTTGGCCTTGATCACCACGGTGCCGGCGGTGCTGGGCACCCCCTTCAACAGCCAGGCCGTGGTTCCCTGCAGTTCGGTGTCGGTCGCCACCACCCGGCCCTGGGCTTCGGCCCAGATGACGAAGCCGTTCGCAAAGCCGGGCGTGTCGAGGATGTACCCCGGCAGGTTGCGCAGAACGCCATGGATGGCGACCCGGCCTTCCGGAAAGGTGGCCACCCGGGCCTGGTCCAGGAAGTCCCGTCGCAGGACGCGGCCGTCGGCGGTGTCGAACTCGTAGATGGCGAAGGGCCGGCCGGGGCCGGGCTTGGCGTCGGGAAGGGTCAGCAGTTCCAGCCGAGCACGCCCGGAAAGGTCGCCACGCCGCCCAGGAACACCTGCCGCCCGGCGCCGACGCGTCCCAGCCGGCGGGAATCCTCGACGGCCGCCTCCCCGGCCTGCCAGACCGCGGCCCCGCCGCCGGCCCGGGCGGGAACGACCCTGGCCAGGCCCAACAGCAAAACCAGCACCACCAGCTCGGTCAGTCTCTTCCTGGAAACCATCCGTGGCAACCCCCTTCCCTTGCTTGCCCATGGTAGCACATCGGTCCCGTTTCCCTGAAGCCTCCACCCCTTCCCCCAGGAATACCCGCCGACGTCCCATGTTGCTTCCTGGAGGCGCCACCGCGAGGCGCCACCGCGGTTCTTGACTTCCGGTTCCCAGGCAATTATTTCCTTATTGGAGAAAAATGTCTCACCAGTGGCAGAGAAGTCCCTCAACCGGGCGCCGTCGGTGCCCGTCCACCCGCCGGGCTCTCCTGGTCTGGGCCCTGGTGGGCGCTTTTCTGTTGCCGCTTTTCCCCCATGGACATGATGACCGCACCCGAACCCGGCGAACCATCGGACAGGAATGGGGAGTGTTCGAGGGCGATTCCCCGACCTGCCGCGTCTGCGAATTCACCTGGGATCGGCCGTTCCTGATCTCTGATCCCTGGTCCGTCGCCCTGGTTGGGGCGCCTGCCCTTCCGGGGAAGGTTTCCCCCATCCCCCCGGATCTCACCCGGAAATTCGGGTATTCCCTGCATTCCCGGCCTCCTCCCGCCGAAACGTCCGGTCTGCCGGTCGGTTGACCGGTCGGACGTTCCTGCTTTCCCCCCGATCCCGCCTGCCGCGGGCGGGGACCCGTCGTTTCGGAGGAGTTTCATGCCATCCCGCTTTGCCTCTTCTGCCTGCTCTGCCTTCCGCCGCCACGGTCTGCGGCGGGTGATCCTGTTCATCCTGATGCCCCTGATCTTCCTGGGGTTCCCCCTTTCCACCGCCGCCCAGAGTGCCCCCGACGAGGTGGCCGCCCTGCGCCTCGAGGTCCAGCGGCTTTCCGGGCTGGTGGCCAGCCTCTCCGCCAGGGTCCAGGCCCTCGAGGAAACCCGCGAGTTCGAACGCGAACGGCAAGCCGTCCCCCTGCCCGCCCCGCCATCGCCCCCGCCGCGAACTCCTTCCCAGGCCGCCATCCAGAACATGAACCCGGACATCAGCGTCACCGGGGTCGCGGCAGGCAAATGGACCGGTGACGAGCGTGACCCCGACCGCAACACCTTCCGCCTGGAGGAGTCGGAAGTGGTGCTCAGCAAGAATGTTTCCCCCTATACCCGGGCCGGCTTCACCCTGGGCTTCCATGACGGGGAAACCCACGTCGAGGAGGGGTATGCCGACGTGGCGCACCTCCTGCCCGGCAAGCTCGAAGCCCGGGTCGGCCGGTTCCTGGTGCCGACCGGGACCCTCAACACGATCCATTCCCACGATTGGCCGATGGTGGCACGGCCGTTGCCGCTGGAGTTCTTCCATGGCGGCGAGCATGCCTGGAGCGAAGGCGGCTTGTCGCTCAGCTCTCCCCTCGATCTGCGATCGAAGACCTACGTGAAGGTGAACGCCGATGCCCTGCATGGGGAGTCCGCCAGCCTGTTCAATGACGGCCAGACCCGCGTCTACGGCGGGCGGATCACCGGCAACACCCCCCTCGCCGATCGGGACGATCTGAACTGGGGCTTCGACTGGCACCGCGGGGCCTGGAACCCGGCCGGGGACCTCGACTCAACCCTCTATGCCGGCGAGCCGCTGTGGCGGCGGCGCGTCCCC
>CAZKPI010000598.1:1812-3629 GCA_964554555.1 uncultured bacterium | reverse complement strand
GAAGCGGCCCGGGCGGCGGTGCGGGCGGCCTGCGCCATGCGGCGGGCCCATCTGGCCCTCCAGGAAACGCGGCGCGGCCAGGGGCGGTTTCCCTACGAGATGGGGGTCGGCATCGATGGCGGCCCTTTGCTGATGGGGGTGATCGCCGGCGAGGGGCGGGCGGAGTTCTCGGTCATCGGCCCCGCCCGGGAAGGGGCCGAGGAGCTGGAATCCCGGTCCCGCCTGGGGCGGCATTCCCGCATCCTGGTGGCCGATACCCTGTGGCCGGCCCTGGCCGACGCCTTCGCCGCGACCCCGGGTCCCGGCGGCGGGTGTCACGAAATCCTGCTGGATCCACGGACTCCCGCTGTCGGCCAGGGGGGAACCGCGGGTGACCTGCCCGGATCGGCCGGAGCTCGGAATGGCCCCCCTGCCGCCCCGGAGGGGGGCGCACCACACCTGGTCCGCGCCGGGCCGGAAGGGCGTCCGCCCGGTCCCGGACTGCCGGATGGGGGGGCCGCATGAGCCGGTCCCTGGTGGTCGCGCTGGTGGTGGTGCTGTTCGTGGGTGCCACGCTGGCGTTGGCCAACTGGACCCGGGCCGCCGGGGCCCGGCAGTGGCGGGAAGCCCTCGTGGAGGAGGCCGCCCGCGAGACCGTCCAGGCCCTCGACCGGGTCCAGGCCACGGCCGATATCGAGTCGCAGATCGGCAGTCTGCTGAACGTTTTCGCGGCCCGGGTCCGCGCGGCCGGGGAGGGGGCGCGGGCCGCGGCCCGGCGGGAACGGGCCTGGCGCGAACTGCTCCAACCGAACCTGCCGCCCCACGACCTGTTCGTCTACGGACCTCCGGTGGGGTCCCTGGCGGCCCCCTTGCTGTTCTCCCACGAACATCCGCTCGGATTCGGGGCGGTGGCGGCCGAATATTCCCTCTTCCTCGATTCGTTCACCGACCAGGATCCATCCGGCCGCCCGCGCAGTTCCTTCCCCGATGCCCGCATCCGTGAACTGGCCCGGGGCATCCGGGAAAACGCGGGGGCGGCGTTTCCCCTGGAGCCGACCATCCGCCCTCGGGCCGATGTCATGGATTTCCGCACCGCCGACCGCCGCCTGTTCCTCATCTGGGAGGAATACGGAAACCTGGGGAAGGTCGTCCTGCTGATGGACGGCAGTCGCCTCACTCCCTGCTTTCCGCTCCGGATGATGGCCCGCCGCTGGGAGCGGCCGGATACGGGCGTGGCTTTCTGGGATCACCGCCGCCGCCGGCTGACGGGTTCCGGACTGGTTCGACGGGTCCCGGGGCTGGCCAGGGAAATTGCCGCTCTGGCCGAGCGGCATCGCGATGCCCCCGAGTTCTCGGTCCAGCGCCTGCTCCAGTGGACAGCGGGCGGCGGCTCCCGGGAAGGGGCCGGCCCGCCTGGGGCCGTGGAAGCGGCCGAGCCCGTGCCTTTCCTGGTGGCCGGGGGGCCGTTCCTGCCGGGCCGCCGCTTCCGGCCGGTCCTGGTCCGGGTCCTTCCCGGGTCCTCCCCGGGCCTGCCGCCCGGGGAGGCCGCCCTGTTCGCCGCCTCGTTACTGCTCTTCGTGGTGACGGTCTGGGCCGCGGTGGAGGGGGTGGTCTTCGGCCGCCGTCCCCCCTTTCCCGTTCGGGTGGTCCTGGTGTTCGCCTTCGTCCTGGTGGCCATCCTGCCTCTGTCGGGGGTCGGCTTCTTCGTCCATGCCCTGACCCGGGAATGGGTGGACCGGGAACGGGAACGGCTCGGGCGCGAACTGCACGAGGACCTGCGCGAGGTCGACACCAGCTTCGAGCGTACCCTGGCGAGCTACACCTGGCAGCTCCGGTCA
>CAZKPI010000598.1:0-1802 GCA_964554555.1 uncultured bacterium | reverse complement strand
GGACCCGCGACCCGGCCGTCCAGGCGCGCCTGGAGCGTTCTCTCGCGGCCGACGACCCCGAAGCGGTGGTGCGGGAGTTCCAGGCGATTCTGGAGCGGTTCCGGACCCACAACGCCGTCAAGTTTGCGGCGATGGTCGGTCCCCGGGGGTTGTTCGCCGCCTGGCGGGTCATCTTTTCGTCGATCCATCGCCGCTCCCTCGACACCATCCTGGAAAAGGTCATGCAGAGTACCCTCTCTCAGCATCTCGGGGAATTCAACCCCGGCCTGGCGGAATCGGCGCCGGGCGGACCGGCGGCCCGGAACACCGACCGGGGCGCCCTGTACCGTGAGATGGGGTACCAGTCCCTGCTCCAGATCGTCGGCCCGCAGGGGTTCATCACCATGGTGGCCTATCCCGAGGAGATGCTCCGGGTCACCCTGCGGGCGACCTGGCTGGGCATGTTTTCCGTCCCGGTCCCCATCCGCAAGAGCATCACCTTCCTGTTCCGGTGGCACCTGGTCAACCGCGAACTGGAGTACCTGCACCTGCGGAATCAGATCGGGCCCCACGATGCCGACGACCCCGGCAACGCCCGGTTCGGGGTGTGCGGGTCCCAGGATTACTACTTCCCACCGGTGCCGGCGGGTCTGGACGTGGCGGCCTACGACGGCCTTCTCGCCGCCGCCGACCAGGTCTTCAACTCCCAGATCGGGATGCGGTTCCGGGAGGACGACCGGCCGGACCGGCGGCTGGTCGAGATCATGGTTCCCCGGCACCTCTGCTCCATCCTGGTCGGGACGCGGGCCACCGCCTGGCTGGACGAGGCGGCGCGCCGGGCGCATGCCGCGGCGAGCATGCTCCTGTTGTTGATCCTGCTCGCCGCCATCCTCATCGGCGTCCTGACCGCGAACTTCTTCCTCGAACCGTTGCGGGACCTGCGGCAGGGCGTGCGGGAGATCGGCCGGGGCAACCTGGCCGTCCGCCTGGACATCCGCCGGGGGGACGAGTTCGACGACCTGGCCGACACCTTCCACCGGATGGCGCAGGGTCTGCAGGAGGGCCGCACCCTCGGCCGGTTCGTTTCCAGTGCCGTCCGGGAGATGGTCGGGGCCGGCCGGATGGGGGAGGGGGGCGCGCCGGCCCATCGCTGTCGGGCCACCATCCTGTTCTCGCAGGTCGTCCCGGCGGCCGAGGCGCGGGAGGACCCCCGCCGGTTCTTCGCCTGCCTGGACGCCCACCTGCGCGCCATCGAGGAGGCCACCGGCCGGTTCGGCGGGGAGATCGACAAGATCATCGGCGGGAAGGTGCTGATCGTGTTTTCCCACGAGGCTTTCCCTTCGGGCCAGGCGGCTGCGGCGGCGGCGTTTGGGGTGGTCCGGGCCCTCGAACGGGCGCGGCCGGCTCTTCCTCTGGCCCGGCGGCTGGTGGCGGGCATCACCACGGGGGAAGTGGTGAGCGGGGTGTTGGGGGCCGCCAGCGTGCGGCTCGACCACACGGTCATCGGCGATCCGGTCAATCTGGCCGCCCGCCTGGCCGAGCTGGCCCGCCGGATGGACGGGGACGCGGTGATCCTGGCCGCGGGCGAGGCGGTGCGCCTGGCCGGAGTGAAACAGCAGGCCCGCCGGCTCGACCTGACCGCGGTGAGGGGCAAGACCCAGCAAGTGGCGGCCTGGCGTCTCGTCGAAGAGGGAACGGCGCGGTAGGGCGCCCCCTCCGGCACTCCTCCCCATACCCACCCTCCCGCGTTGATCTGGGTAGGCCGGCGGTCATGGGAATACGGTGCACCTGATCCCCGACGCCGGCCATTCACATGGTCGGCA
>CAZKPI010000597.1:251-3632 GCA_964554555.1 uncultured bacterium | reverse complement strand
GGAACGGGGCATTCCCCTTCGAACGGGACCTCCTCAGGCGGGGTCACCGTGTCGGCCTCGGGCGGGGCCTCGGTATAGAGGGTCTTCACCTCCCTGGCGCCGGAACGGGTGCCCCCGAGGGCGTAGACCTCCGAGAACACCGATTTCCCGTCCTGGCGGGCGAAGATCCGGAACGACGAGTTCTTCGCCAGGTCGGCCCGGGGAATCTGCATGCGAAAGGTCCGCAGTTCCCCCGCGGCAATGGTGCGGGGCGGCTTGACCACGTAGGTCCGGGGCTTGCCCTGGCCGCGCAGTTCCAGCCCGATCTCGTATCTGCCGCTGGCGAGGGGAAGCGGGTCGGCATTGAAGACATGGGCCAGGATCACGCCCTTGTCCGCCGGCACGGGGACAACGGACTTCCCGTCCGGGACCTGCGGGAGATGGAAGCCCCGCAGGATCGGCTCCGCCCCCGCCGGAACAGCGAGGACGGCCAACAGCAGGAAGAGATGGAGAGTTGTTCGCCTCATGGAATTCTGGTCTCCTTAACCGCGAAAGGTAGTTTCCGAGAAAGGTATCGACATTTCCCGGGGCAGGCCTTAGCGGTTGGACAGGGAAAGCGGGCGGCCCCCCTGGTCATGCGGGCAGAGGGCGTTTCACGCCGCCGGCCGTGGCCGCCAGGAGGTCCGGCCGACATCGTGTCGATCGGGGTCGCCGGCCCAGGGAGAGAGCGCCGGAAACGGCGTGGGGAAAGGCGGGCGGGGTCAGAACCCGGACGACCGGGTCAACCTCCAGCCGGGCCCGCGCGCCTCGCGCAGGGCTTCCGCGTTGCCGCTCCCCTGCATCAGCAGTGGCACCTGCGGATCGCACCGGATGATGATCTCGCTGGGCATGCCGATGGCCACCACCCGTCCGGGGTCGGAACTCGGCGGCAGGAAGGAAAGATACGGGTTCCGCCCGGGAACGAACGGGCTCGGTTTCGGCTGGAAGGGGGCGGTCAGGTGCGAGGCGATCGCGGGGATTCCTTCCGCGACAGCGGTTTTCAGGTCACGCAGGGGAAGGGAGGGAAATGGCTGGCCGGTTGCCGCGGCCGGGGCCACGCCGTAGGCCTGCTGGAACTCCTCCACCATTTTCCGGAGATCGCGGCTCAGAGCCCGTTCCGCCTCGAGCTGGGCCCGCACCTGGTCCAGGTCGGGGTTGGCCTCCGCTGGGTGGTCCTGGGTGAGGTTGATGATGCGGCCGCCCCGGGCTTCGGGCCCCTGTCGGATGAAATTGACCAGGATGACGATTGCCAGCAGAAGGTATCCCAGGCCCAGGATCCACTTGGTGAATTCCTTGTCCTTGACCATGACGCCTCCGCTGGGGCCGGACGGGCCAAACCACCTCGCCGGCTCAGAATGGGACCGGATTCCCGGACCGCTACCGAAAGCCCCGGTTGCGTTCCCTGTTCAGGGTATCCCATTCCCCGGATGGAATGCAAGGGTTCCGCCAACAGCCTTCCCCGCCCGAAGGGGGCCGCCCGCGGCGATCTCCGTCCATCGGCGGCGAACCGGTCACCTGCCCTGGCCCGGGTTCAGGGAATCTTTTCCAACAGGACCACCGCGTGGCATTCCAAGGCTTCCCCCCGACCCACGGCGTCGAATTTCTCGCGGGTGCCGGCTTTGACCGACACGGCGTCGATGCCCACGCCCAGGGCCTGGGCCAGACTGCGGCGGATGGCCTCGCGGTGGGGCCCGATCTTCGGGGACTCACAGCAGATCATGGTATCGAGGTTCCCGATCCGGAATCCCGCTTCCGTCATCAACTGCCGCACCCGCGCCAGCAGGTCCAGGGAGGAGATCCCTTGGTAGCGCGCGTCGGTATCCGGGAAGTGCATCCCGATGTCGCCCAAAGCCAGCGCGCCCAGGATCGCGTCCATGACCGCATGCACCAGGGCATCGGCATCGGAATGCCCGGCCAGCCCCTTCTCGTGGGGAACCCGGACCCCGCCCAGCCACAGTTCGCGGCCGGCCGCGAAAGCGTGGATGTCCTGCCCCGACCCGATCCGCAGACCGCTCACGGGGCCGCCCCCGCCGGCGCCGGAGCCGTTCCCGCCACAGCGCCCCGGGCAATGATCGCAGCCGCCTCACGGCGCGCCTGCGCGTCAGCCGCGAGCAGTCCTTCCAAAGTCACCTCGGGCGAGAAGGGGACGGCGTCCATGGTGGCCTGGATGACCGACGGGATCCCGGTGAACCCGAGCCGTCCGGCCAGAAAGGCCTCGACCGCCACCTCGTTGGCCGCGTTCATCACCCCGGGCTGGTTGCCGCCCCGGCGGCCGGCCGCGTAGGCCAGTCCCAGGCAGGGAAAATCGTCGAGCCGCGGGGCCTCGAAGGTCAGCGTCCCGACCGTCAGCAGGTCGGTGCGGCGACAGCTGGCCGCCCACCGCTCCGGGTGGCTCAGCGCGTACTGGATCGGCAGGCGCATGTCGGGATGCCCCATCTGGGCCAGGATCGACCCGTCCTGGAACTCGATCAGGGAATGGATGATCGACTGCGGATGCACCACCACCCGGATCCGGTCGAAGTCCACCCCGAACAGCCAGTGCGCCTCGATGACCTCGAGCCCCTTGTTCATCAGGGTGGCCGAGTCGATCGTGATCTTTCCCCCCATCTGCCAGTTGGGGTGCCGCAGGGCCTCGGCCGGCGAGACCGTGGCCAGCGCCGGGGCCGCGTGGGTGCGGAAGGGCCCGCCCGAGGCCGTGATGATCAGCCGTTCGACAAACCGCGCCTCGTCCTCGCCAAGGCACTGGAAAATCGCCGAATGCTCGGAATCGACAGGAATGATGGGAACCCCCGCCCGGCGCGCCGCCTCCATGACCAGCCGCCCGCCGATGACCAGCGGCTCCTTGTTGGCCAGGCAGATCTTCTTCCCCGCGCCGATCGCCTCGAGAACCGGCCGCAGTCCGATGGCCCCGACCATCGCCGAGACCAGGGTGTCGGCCTCCGCCAGAGAGGCCACTTCCAGGATGCCGGCCATGCCCGACCGCACAGCCGGGCTTGCCCTCCCTCCCAGGGCTTCGCGCAGGCGCGCGGCCGCCTCCTCCGAATGCAGGGCCACGACCGCCGGCCGGAACTCCTCGATCTGCTTCAGCAGTTTGCGCCAGTTGGTGTTGGCCGCCAGGCCGGCCACCGACAGCCGGTCGGGGTGGGCCCGCACCACGTCCAGGGTGCTGTGCCCGATCGAACCGGTCGAGCCCAACAGGGACAGCCGGCGCGAGACGGCGGCGGTCATCGCCTCATTTCCCCGCCGCCCGCACGGTGTGCTCGAGAAAGACGTCGAACCGGGACTGGTCGAGGTGCGAGGCGGCCAGGGCGGCGGCCTTCCGCTCTTCGAACAGTCCAAACACTGCCGGGCCCGAGCCCGACA
>CAZKPI010000597.1:0-230 GCA_964554555.1 uncultured bacterium | reverse complement strand
ACCCCGCCGTCCCCGGCCGCCGCGGGTCGGTCCTTCGGCTCCGCCACTTCGGGGTGCCGGGGCAGGGTCACCGACTCCAGGTCGTTGAACGCCACCTGCCGCAGGTCGGCCAGCCGCCGGCCCCGGAACGCGGGCAGGATCTGCGCGAACAGCTCCTCCTTGCGGGAGTTCTGCCCCGGCTGGAAGTTCTCGTAGGCCCACTTCGTCGAGACCTGCACCCCCTTGGGGAC
>CAZKPI010000596.1:0-3639 GCA_964554555.1 uncultured bacterium | reverse complement strand
CGACAGGGTTTTCCCTTGCGAGCACCTCCACGAAAGTATGCGGGTTTCCGGGGACGGGCGAGGTGCTCGCTGACCCCTCGTCGCGAACCCTTTCCGATCTGGGGCCGTTTCCGATCCGTAATTTTCCACGCGAGCAGGATGGGAAGCCGCTTTCACAGAGTGAAAGCGGCTGACTTCCTCTCTCCTGGCGAAAAAATGCCAGGGAGCCCCTCCCTGGCCCGCCCCGGATGTGGCTGGCCCGACCCCACCGGCGTACGGAACACAGCCCCTGGCCAAGGCCATCAGCCACCGGACAGGGGCCTCTCCGCCCCTGGCGGGGCGCCCCGACCCTCCCACCCCCCCCATCCAAGGGAATCACCACCAGCCTCCTGGCGCCTCCCCGGGAACCCACCAGGCGAAAGAAGCTCCGGCCAACACCCGGCCACCGCCGCCTCCTCAGACCCTGTCGCCGCTCCGACTTCGGGCCGGCCGCCCCGGGGTACCCATCACCACCAGATCGCGCGGCGGCCGCCGGTCCGCCTCCTCGCACAGTTCCCCGAAGTGGTCCAGGAGGGCCCCCCGCCACCGCCTGACCCAGGCCGGTGGGTTGCCGGCGTACAGCCAGACCTTCCAAACCCTCCCCAGACCCCGGCGGTCACCGACCCGCACCCGCTGAACGGCTCCGCACCGGAACAAAAAATTGATGTGGCGCCGGACCACCTGCTCCCAGGCCGCCACTTCCCCCGCCCGGCGCGGGTGCGGACCGTTCATCACCCTGATTGTCCGCGGCAGGCCACGCCGGCCAGGCAGGCTCGACCGCCGGAAATCCATGGACGTGTCCGCCTTGTTCCCGTTACAGACCCGGCACAACGCCTGAAAATTACTCCGAACATCCCGCCGCGCCCGATACGAGGGGTACACGTGATCGACCTCGAGACAGCCCGGCCGCGTGTCACCACAGCACTGACACCGGCCCGCCGCGGCCTTCAGCGCCTGGCGCACCGCCTGCGGCAGGAAGTCGGGGGGCGCCGGGGGAAGGGGCCGGCCGGCGGCCGTTTCCGGGGCCGGGGCCAAAGGCGCCCCGCTGAGCCGCCGGGCCCGGTCCGCGAACGCCTGCCGAAATCCCTCCCAGGAGCCGAACAGGTGCTTCCAGACCCGGTCGGGCCGCCCGAACTCCGCCCGCAGGCGCCGCCCCTCCCCGGCCCGCGCCTTCCCGGCCGGCCGCAGTCGCCGGACCAGCCCGTCGAGATCATGGGCCAGCCGCCCCGTGAATGGCACCAGCGCGGGCGGGACTTCCCCATTCTGTGCCATGTGCCGAAGCATCGCCGCCAGGTCGGTCTGCAAACCGTTGCGCCGCTCCCGCCCCGCCACCCCGGAGAACCAGCGGTTCATCGCCTCCTCCACGATCGGCAACAGCCGGCCAGGGTCGACGGCCGGCCCCGCCAGGCGCCGGAGATCGGCGCGGGACCAGGCGGCCAGCACCTTTTCCCAGCCCTCCCGGTCGCGGTCGAAGACCAGGATGGACCGCTGGTGCGGTTCCGCCTCCCAGCCCCCGCGCCGCGCCGCGTGAAACCCGACGGGATACCACCCCACCGGCAGGAATGCCCGGAAGGGGGTGGCCGGCCGCCCCGGGCCGGGGTCGGTCTCCCTGGCCAGGGCCTGCAGAAGCGAGACGGGAACAATGGCGGGCGGCAGGGTCCGCCGGCGGCGGCCGGCCGGGACAGGGCCGGAACCCCCTTCCTCGAGCTGGGGAAAACCCGCCCAGGCGATCAGGCCCTGCCAGTCATCGATGAACGACACGATGCGGGCGGTGCGGGTGCCCCCGAAGGCCGGGCCCCGCAGGGCGCGTCCGATCATCTGGGTCAGCAGGACCGGGCTGTGGGTGGGGCGGGTGAGAAAGACGGTGCGCGCCTTCGGCAGATCGGTGCCCTCGGTCAGGAGGCGGACGTTGACCAGGACGTCGAGTTCCCCGCACTTGAAGGCCTCGATCGCCGCAGAGACTTCCGATGGCTGTTTCCCTGACAGGGCCGCGTTGGAACCCCGCCGGGCCCGGCACGTGGAGTAGACGGCGGCGGCCCGGATGCCCCGAGCCCGCAGGAACTCGCTGATCTGCTCGCACTGGTCGATGCCGTCGGCGAAGATGATGGTCGGCCCGTACCGGCGGCGCCGGCGGGCATAGGTGTCGGCGATCAGCCCGTTCCGGTCCCGGTTGGCCGCCAGGCGGGCGACGATGCGCGGCGGCAGGTCGCGGCAGGCCAGGGTCAGGCGCCGGAGGGCGGCCTCCCCGATCGGCAGGGGCTGGCCGGTCGGGACGCTCTCGAACTGCGGCCGGGCCAGAATCCCCTCGGCGATGAGATCCTGCAGGGGAACCTGGAAGAGGATGCCCTGGGGAAACACCTCGCGCAGGCGGCCGCCGGCCCCCTTCCCCTGCGGCGCCGGGGTGGCGGTGAGCCCGAGCAGGGTCAGCCGGGGGCAGGCCTGGCGCAGTCGGCCGACCAGCCGGAAGAAGGTCGGGGCCACGGCATGGTGCGCCTCGTCGAAGATCACGCCCAGCCTGGTCCCCGCCCTGCGCAGAAAGGCGCGGATGGCGGGGTGCCGGCGGGAAAGGGCGCGCGCGAGCGTCTGCGGCGTGGTCAGCAGGATGTCGTCATCGACCCCCACCCGCCGGACCCGGGCATGGCCGGGGGCCCCCGAGACCGTCCGGAGGCGGATCCGTTCCCGCGAGAGGTCGACCAGGTGGAAGGAGCGGGGAAGCTCCCGAAAAGCCTGTTCGAGGAGGTGGTGGGTGTGGGCGAGCCAGACGATCTTGTAGCCCTGCGACAGCAGGGCCTGGCCCAGGAACCGCCCGGCCACGAAGGTCTTCCCCGCCCCAGTGGGCAGGACCAGGATGCCGCCCCGGGCCTGCCAACGGCGCAGGTGCCAGGTCGTGAGGGCCTGCAGGGCCCGCCGCTGGTGGCGGGAAGGGGCTTGCCAGCCTCCGTTGCGCCGGGCCTCGGCCACGAGATGTTCGGCTTCCAGGGACGGAGATTCGGTGCGACCCATACGGTTCCTCCTCCAGGGCGATGATTGGCCCGGCCGCGGGGGCGCGACCGGCTGACCGCGCCCCGGGCGGGAGGCCCTGGCTGGTGATCGTCTTCCCAGGCGAGAGGAACCGATCCCCGGCCAAGTCCCGCTTCTTCAAAGACGGGAACTCGGGCCAGGTTCAAATTTCCTGGTCCACCACACCGTTTCCCGGCGTCCTCGAGGACGACATGGTAGAATGGATCCAGACGTCACGCCAACGAGAGGTCGATGACATGCCCATGACTGCCGCGGAAGTGGTCGCCACCTGGTTGTCCCATTCGCGCTTTCCCATCACCGGCCCCGAATACTACGGTTGGCTGGAGTTCCTGAGCAGGGGGCGGGCGGACGAGGAGATCCTCGGGCAATGGCTGGACGGAGGACTCATCGAGATCCAGGAAGGCGAGACCACCGTGATGATGGGCTTCAAGGGCCCCGTGCCTGCCCCCTCCCCGGCCGCGGGGCCGGAGGACCGCCTGGCCGACCTCCCTCCGGTCGGGGCCCTCGTTCTGGAGACCATCAGGCGCCTGGCCGTATCATCGGGCGACCGGGCCAGCCTCCCGCTCGGGACCCTGAGCCAGTTCTGTGAAAACGTCGTCT
>CAZKPI010000595.1:3424-3650 GCA_964554555.1 uncultured bacterium | reverse complement strand
GGCCCACGCAGGAGTGCGCGCATGCGGGCGCCTGGCCCGTCTCCAGCCGCGGGAGGAGGATGTGCGCGGCCCCTACCTGCGCGACCAGACGGCGATCATTCATTCCCTGCCCTTCCGGCGCCTGAAGCACAAGACCCAGGTCTTCTTCGCCCCCGAGAACGACCACCTCTGCACGCGCATCGAGCACGTCATGCACGTGGCCACCATCGCCATGACCATCGTGCGC
>CAZKPI010000595.1:3116-3380 GCA_964554555.1 uncultured bacterium | reverse complement strand
GCCTTGGCCACGACCTTGGCCACGCCCCCTTCGGCCACACCGGCGAGTTCATCCTGCACGACCTGCTCGCCCCCTTCGGCGAGACCTTCCTGCACGAGGTGAACGGACTGCGCGTCGTCGACCATCTGGCCAACGAGGGGAAGGGGCTGAACCTCACCTTCGCCGTGCGCGACGGCATCGCCTGCCACAACGGCGAGAAATTCGAACCCTTCCTGCGGCCGGCCGGGCGGCGGCACGACGCGGCTGCGCCGCTGGTAGCGTGGG
>CAZKPI010000595.1:2161-3082 GCA_964554555.1 uncultured bacterium | reverse complement strand
CATGCGGTTCGCCGACAAGATCGCCTACCTCGGCCGCGACCTCGAGGATGCGCTAGAGGTCGGCCTGATCGCCGAGGACGAGATCCCTCCCGCGGTACGGGCCGCCCTCGGCAGTCGCAACGGCGAGATCATCAACGCGCTGGTCCTCGACCTCATCGAGTCGTCGCCGGCCGGCGACCGCATCGGGTTCTCCGAGGCCCGGTTCGCGGTCATCAACGAGCTGAAACGGTTCAACTACCAGCGCATCTACTTCCACCCCCAACTGCGGCAGTACGAGGGCTACTGCCGCCGGATCCTGACCGAGCTGTTCGGGCACCTGCGCGGCCTTCTGCAGACCCTCGACCGCGATTTCCCCGCCTGGGAGGCGCGGGAGATCCCGATGGAGCGGGCGTTTGGGAAGCACCTGCGCAAGCTGGGCGACCTCTACCGGCGCGAGCAGGCCCCCGCCCATCGCATCGTGGCCGACTACCTGTCCGGCATGACCGATGTGTTTGCCCTGTCCTGCATCCGTCAGCTCATCATTCCCCCCCCGATGCCGGTTTTCGGCCGGGGTTCCCGACAAGGAGGCGGCGCATGAACATCCATGGTTTCGGCACGGTCGGCCGGGTGGCGGCCCTCGGTCTTCTGCTGTTGGTCCCGGCGGCGGGGACGGCTCTCGAGACGACCTGCTATCGGAACGAAAATGGGGGCTTCTTCCAGGTGACCCTCACCGCCGCCGATCTGGGCGGCGAGGTGGGCGACGGCCTGCAGGCCGTGCCCGACACGGGGAACCTGTTCGGCATCCGCACCTTCCATTCGCGGGAGGAAAAGCAGACCGCCCGGTACAAACGCTATCCCCCGCCCACCGCGGAGGAGGTCCGCCTTTCCGACGAGATCCAGAAACAGGAAATGCAGGAGAATGATTTCCGGAACGAAGATTAC
>CAZKPI010000595.1:0-2111 GCA_964554555.1 uncultured bacterium | reverse complement strand
GGGCCCGTCTCGAAGCCCGGGTGGCCGAACTCGATGAGGCGTCCGACCGGCTGGCCGAGCGCCGCCGCCCTCTCGCCGAGCGCCTGGCCCGCCTGCGGGAAGCGCGGTGCCGCGAGGAGCCGGCCGACACCCGCCGCACCCCCACCTGGACCGTCGCGGGGCGGTTCCGGGACGCGGGGACGGCCCGTCTGCGGCTGACGCGCCCGGCCGACGGGCGGGTGGTGAAGGAGGTGGTCCTCGACCTGCCGGCCGCGCCCGGCGGCGATCCTGATCTGGTCGACCACTGGCTCGAGGCCTCCGATGCCTTTCTGGCCCTGCAGGCGGCGGCCACTCCCGGCGACAGCGTCTTCTCCTACCTGCGGCACCAGGCGCCGCGCCGTCTCGGGGCAGGCCGGACCGCTCGCGGCCAGGACCTTGCCGGCCGGCAGTTCCGCCCGACCCAGGCCATGGATCTGTATTCCCTGACCACCGGCGCCCTGGCCGTCCAGGAGTCTCTTCAGCTGGACCGGATGGCCGACGTCGGCCGCGATGCGGGAAAGGCCATCGTGCCCATCGACCGGCTGACCGGCCCCGCGATCCAGTCACACCCCTTCCAGAAGATGATCGGCGGCCGGGCCCCCGGGATCCTGCCGCACGACAGCCTGGTTCCCGTCGAGTTCATCTCCTGCCATTTTGCCGACATCAACCGGCAGATGGCCCTCGGCGACCTGATGGACCAGTGGGGAACCTCCCTGCTGAACTCGATGCAGGTCTCCTCGCACGACGCCCGGGTCAAGGAGAAGATCCAACAGCAGTTGTGCCTGCCGACCACCGAGCTGACGCGGCTGTTCGGCGACCAGGTGATCGGCGACCTGACGCTGTGCGGGTCAGACCCGTTCGTGCACGAAGGGACCGATCTGACCGTTCTGCTCACCCTCCGCAACCGCGCGCTGTTCGAGATGCAGTTTGCCAAAAACGTGGCGCAGGCCCGGCAGGCCGATGCCCGCGTGCGCGAGGAAAAGCTCGACTATCGCGGCGTTCCCATCCTCGCGGTGACCGCTCCCGACCGGCGCGTCTTCTCCTTCTCCTGCGTGCTCGGCGAGGTGGCCGCGGTCTCCAACAGCCCGCGCGCCCTCGAACTGGTCATCGACACCGCCCAGGGGCGGCACCACTCGCTGGGGGCGGCCGACGACTACCGGTACCTGCGCACCATCTTCCCGGCGGGCGACGCCGGCGAGGACGTGTTCGTCTACCTGTCGGAGGCGGCCATCCGCAAGCTGGTCGGCCCGGTCTGGAAGATCGCGCGCCAGCGCCGCCTGCAGTGCATCAACAGTCTGCGCATGATCCGCCACGCGCAGGCCCTCTGGGGCGCCGAGCACCAGCCCGGCACCCCCGATCTCGAGGCTCTGCGCCGCGGCCGGTTCCTCGAGGACGAGTACCTCTTCTGCCCCGACGGCGGCCGGTACTCCCTTGACCCCGCCACCGGCGAGCCGGTCTGCAGTGCCCACGGCCGGATGCGGTATCTGGTGCCGATCCTCGAAATGCCTCCCTCCCGCGTCACGGAACAGGAACAGCGCGACTACGGCGAATTCGTCCGGCAATACAACCAATACTGGTCGACCTATTTCGATCCGATCGGCATCCGGGGCCTGGTGGCCAGTTCCGTCGTCCAGCTCGAGACCTGCATCCTGCCGCTGATCGAGAGTTCGGCCTACAACGCCCTGCGGGCTCTGGCCGGCGGGGATCCCGTGCCGCTGGCCTTCCCCGAGCACCCGCGGACGATAGGCCAACTGCGGGTCAAGCTCGCCCTCAACCAGATCCGGCAGGTGTTTCCTGACGCGCCCGGCGCGGTCGATCCCTGGGTCAGAAGCACCACTCTGACCGCCGGGGAACTGCTTGACGCCCTGGGGGACGGCCTGTCGGTCAACGTCCTGGATGCCGCCCCCACCTTCCAACTGCAGGTTCCCGACAACGCCCCCGTTCTGCCGGAGCTGTTCCGGAACCCGTTCTCGCTGGTGGCGGGAAGCTTCCTCCTGTCGGGGCTGACCTACCCGACCTATGCCGCCATCGCCGTGCGGCAACCCGCCGTCGTCGAACGGTTCGTTGCCGAGGCCCTGCGCGGGGCGCAGACC
>CAZKPI010000594.1:3080-3654 GCA_964554555.1 uncultured bacterium | reverse complement strand
CGACTTGGGCTTCTTCGATTTCCTGTTTCCAGTGCCGTTCCATGGTTCGTCGATGGACTTTGAGAGTGCGGGCGAACGCCTCGATACTGGAGAGGAGCCGTTGCTGTAAGCCGGAGATCAGAAGAGCGCCCTCGTTTTGCTGGCGGCGCGTGGCGTTTTCGAGGCGTTGGCGCCGAACCTGGGCATACCGGTCGAGCAACCGCGACAACACCAGTTCGGGGGCGGTGTCGGGGAGGCCTTGGATGTCGATCTGGCTGGGGTTCCGTTTCGGAAAACCGCCCGCCACCTGGCGAACGTCTTCCTTCAGCCGGCGCACCATCACGTCGTTCAGGTGGGCGCGCAAAACCTTCACGCCCCGGCAGAACCGCTGGGGGTCGAGTATCTCGAGGAGCGCGCTGAAGCTGTTGGAATGGCCGTTGTGCGGGGTCGCGGACAGGAACAGGCGGTGCTCGAACCTGGGGGCCAGATCCCGGATGGCGCGGGTGATCTTGGAGTCGATGGCATACTTCGACCCGCTGGCGGGAGCCGCATGATGCGCCTCATCGAGGATGAGGAGCGACCCGGGGCGCAGGGA
>CAZKPI010000594.1:0-3065 GCA_964554555.1 uncultured bacterium | reverse complement strand
TTTCATCGATCAACAGGCGCTGGGAGATGAGAAAGCGGGGGAAGGTCGTCCAGGGGTTGACGCCGTACCCGCGCTCGCGGCGAACCCGCTCGACGTACTCGCGGTCGAGGATTTCGAAGGTCAGGCCGAACTTCGACTCGAGCTCTTCCTTCCATTGCTGGACCATGGCCGGCGGGCAGGACACCACGACCTCCCGGACCCTGCGCCGCAGGAGGAGTTCGCTGGCGATCAGCCCAGCCTCGATTGTCTTGCCCAGACCGACGTCGTCGGCGATGAACAGGTTGACCCGGGGCAGAAGGAGGGCTTTGCGCAGAGGCTCGAGCTGATAGGGATCGATGCGGATGCCGGCGCGGAACGGCGCTTGGAAGAGGCCGGGCCGGGTGGCCGTGACGCAGTTCCAGCGGAGGGTATGGATATAGGCCCCGAACTGGCGCGGCGGGTCGAACCCCTTTTCCCCGATCCGCTTCCAGGCTTCCTCGTCGAGGATGGCGGTGTCGCGTTCGATATCCCACAGCACCTGAAGCGGCCGGCCCTGGGCATCGTCGTCGAGGCAAACCGCTTCGACGATGGTTCCCGCTGTCGAAGGTGCGACATTCTCCGTCAGCCAGGTGCGGGTGCGAACCCGGATGATGTCCCCCGGCTGGGGAACCGGGGTGGTTCCGGTCGCCACGCTCATTCCCTCTCTCCTCGGTCAGGCCCTCCCAGTGGATGCCACTCACCTAGCCGTCGGGATTCATCACCCCTCCGGGCAGGGGCAGTTCCCATCAGCTCCCCTGGGATGTCGTTCGCCGCATCATATCACACGTGCCCTTGGGCTGCCTTTGGGGGGCAAGAGGGATGGATGCCATCGATGGGAGAGGTCTCCCTCGCCCGGGCTAAAGCAACGGAGACCCGCAACAACAGCGGGTCTCCAAGAGTGGAGCTGATCGGGATCGAACCGACGGCCTCGACAATGCGAATGTCGCGCTCTCCCAGCTGAGCTACAGCCCCATGATTGGGGTATTGTAGCGCATCAGCGGGGAAAATTCAAGGTGCCGTCAGCAGGTCGATGGGAAGGTCGGACCGGGGACCGCCCCCGGCGCTGATTCTTCGGCGCCGGGAACCGGATGGAAAACCACCAGAATTCAGGCAGGCCCGCGATGGAAATCTGCCAGCCGGGTTCCCTTCCCTCGCGCGAACCCGCTCACCAGGCCAACTTCATGGCTGGCACGGGGTTTGCTCAGGCCCGCATCTGCCGAAAAGCGGCGAGTGCATCGAATCTGCGGAGGCTTTATGAAGAAGTTCGTCATCATCATTCTCGCGGGTTGTACCTTGTTGGCCGGCTCTGTCGCCTGGGCGGCGCCCGATGCCCAGGGGACCGGCAACTACCTGGCCGACCTGCAGGGATCCGTTCAGGGCATCACGCTCGACAGCCTGAAGAAGGCGCCCGCCACCCTTTCCGTGGAGGCCTGCACCTTCCGGCTGACAGCCCTGATCAGCGCCAACCTGATGCCTCCGGTTCCCGCCTGGCGGACCGGCGAGGTTGCCCTGACCGTCAGCGAGGTCAACCGCAAACCCCTGCCCGAGGGTGCCAGGCTCGACTTCCTGTGGCTCGTGCAGGGCGACCGGGTGTGGTTCCGCGACTTGCGCCAGGTTCCCGAGCGGCCGTGGACCGAGCGCTGGTACACTTTCGAGAAATCTGTCAACGACGCGCCCGCCTCCTTTGCCCATGGCCAGACCATGGCCGTCGTGGGCATCCGGACCGGTTCCGGCCAGGTCCTTCTCCTGCGGGGAAGCCTGGAGAAGCGCGTCGTTTACTGATCCCGTCCAACCTCCGCCCCGCCGCAGGGAGAGACCTCCCGCGGGCGGGGCTTTTTTTTTTCGCGCGAATCTGGGAGGTCGAAAGGACCAAGGCTGAGGGGAAGCGAGAAAAAGGCGGGAAGGGGCGAAGGATGGGATGAAGCCGGCCGAATGAAGAAGGGACGGGAGTCTGGAGGAAAGGAGGCAGGTTGGGGAAGGACAGCCAGGGCGCCGTGGTAGAATGGCGGCAGTCTGCAAACCGATGGAGGTTGTGATGAACCGCTGGTTGTTGCTGGTTGCTCTGCTGGTGCTCGTTTCCCCTTGCCTGCCCGCCCGGGCCCAAACTTCCGCCCCCGCCCCCGATCCCGCCGCGCCCTGGCAGTCCCTGATCACCGACGGACTGCGCGACGCCGCCGGCGGCCGCGTGGAACTGGCCGCCCTCGAGGGGAAGATCGTCGGCCTGTATTTCTCGGCCCACTGGTGTCCGCCGTGCCGGGCCTTCTCGCCGAAACTGGTCGAATTCCGCAACGCCCACCAGAAGGACTTTGAAGTGGTGTTCGTCAGCTCCGACAAGTCGGAAAAAGACCAGTTCACCTACATGAAGGAAGTGAACATGCCCTGGCCGGTCGTTCCCTACAAATCCCAGCCCGCCTTGGACCTCAAAGAGAAGTATGGCATCCGGTCGATTCCGACCCTGATCATCTGCTCCCCCAAGGGAAAGGTCATCACCACGCAGGGCCGCCAGGAGGTCTCGGAAGCCCCCGACGCCTGCATCGCCCGCTGGCAGGCCAAGGCCGCCGAACTCGACCGCTGAACGGACCGGCCGGAGGCCGGAAGGGCCCATCCCTGACGGCCCGGAGGGCCGGGTCGAACGTCGGGCACAGGACCTCACGCCGGGACCATCCGCCGGAACCGGTGCCAATGGCCTGGTTTTCCGGGACGGACATTGCCGCGAAGACAACGAGAACCGGCGGAGGCAGAAGCAAAGACCGGCGGGCCGCCAGAACTTCCAGGGCGACAACACCGCCCCCCCAGGCGGACACCCTTCCCCAGGACAACGGCCCGCCAGCCGACCCGGCGGCCCCCCGGGGTTTGCGCTCCGGCCACGGAACCGGTATGCTGTGGGCGTTTTCCACATCTGCCTTGCCGAGGTTCGCGCATGATACGCCCGCTATGCCTGTCCGCCGTGGTCCTGCTGGTCGTCCTCCTGGTGAGCGCCGCCGCCTGGGCTCAGACTTCTGCCGCCGGCGCGGGGTCGCCGGCCGCCGGTACGCCGGCCGCCGGTA
>CAZKPI010000593.1:0-3658 GCA_964554555.1 uncultured bacterium | reverse complement strand
CGCCCCCGCCTGCCGGTTAGGCACCGGGGCCCAGCCGTCCCCAGGGGAATCCCCCTGGCGGCCGGCCGGTTCTCGCCATGACGGAACCATCCGGGGTGACGCGATTCCTTGCCCGCCTGCACAAAGCCTGCCGGCGGACGATGAACCTGTTCGCCGTCCTGGGCGTGGCCTTCCTCGCCCTCGACCCGAGCCTGCATGGCCATCCCGTCTACCAGATCATCCAGACCGGTTCTGCCGCGCCCATCTATCTCCTGTACACCCTGTATCTCGCGCTGGGGTTTGCCCTTTCCGAAGGGGTGTTCCCCTTCCTGGTCCACAGCGCCATCGACGTGGTCTTCTTCGCCCCCCTGCTGTTCTTCACCTCGGGCGGCGTCCATCCCGGACACATCCTCAGCGTCCGGCAGTTCATCCACTATTTCAACCGGTATCTGCAATCGAGCACCCTGCCCAACTTCGCCCAGCCGACCAGCGAACGGCCGGCCCGCCTCATTGCCTTCAGCTTCGCCGGGATCATCCTGATCGGCGCCTTCCTGCTGGTCCTGCCCGTCTCGGTGGCCGCCGGCCGCCAGCCCTCCTTCCTGGCCGCCCTGTTCACCAGCACCTCCGCCGTCTGCGTCACCGGCCTGATCGTGGTCGACACGCCGACGTATTTCACCCTGTTCGGTCAGCTCGTGATCCTGGGGCTGATCCAGGTCGGCGGCCTGGGCATCATGACCCTGTCAGCCGGAGCCGCTTTCCTCATCGGCAAGCGGCTGGGCATGACCGAGCGGGCGGTCCTGCAGAATGTCCTCGACGCCACCGACCTGGCGGCCCTCCGCGACACCCTGCGCGACATCCTGAAGTGGACCCTGGTCATCGAAGGAACCGGAGCCGCCATCCTCACCTTCCGGTTCCGGGTTCTGCTCGATCTGCCTCTACCCACTTCCCTCTATTTTGGGGTGTTTCATGCCGTCTCCGCCTTCTGCAATGCCGGGTTCGCCCTGTTCAGCGACAGCCTGATGAAGTTCGTCGGCGATCCCGTCACCAACCTGGTGATCATGGGGCTGATCGTCACCGGCGGCCTCGGGTTCACGGTGCTGAGCGCCATCAACGGGTTCCTGCGCGGGGGGAAGGGGTTCCGCCGCGACGTCCATTCCCTGATGGCCATCACCGTCACGATCGTGCTGATCGCGGGCGGCGCCCTTCTGATCCTGGCCCTCGAACTGCCCGGACCGGCCATGAAAGACCTGCCGTGGGGGGAGCGCCTGCTGGCGGCCGCCTTTGCCTCGGTCACCGCCCGCACCGCAGGCTTCAACACCATCGACTACGCCGCCATGACCCCCGGCGCCCTGTTCCTCACCATCCTCCTGATGTTCATCGGAGCCAGCCCGGGCTCGACGGGCGGCGGCATCAAAACGACGACCGCGGGAACCATGCTGCTCGCCCTCGACGCCGAGATGAAGGGCCGGCCCGAGGTCGTCGTCCTGGAACGGACCATCCCCCCGGTGACCGTCCTGCGCGCCTTCCTGATCACCGCCATCTCGGGCGCCCTGGTGGCGGTCTGCACCTTCATCCTCGTCGTCATCGAGGATTTCCCGCTGATGAACCTGCTGTTTGAGGTGGTGTCGGCCTTCGCCACCGTCGGCCTGTCGACCGGGATCACCGCCGCCATGTCCCCGGCCGGCCAGCTCGTCCTGATCTTCCTCATGTACATCGGCCGCATCGGGCCCCTGACCTGGGCCTTGTCCATCCGGTCCACCCCGGGCGCGGGGCATGTCCGGTATCCCGCCACCCGCCTCATGGTCGGGTAGGGGGAAGGAGGTTTCCCATGCAATACGTCGTCTTTGGGCTGGGGCGGTTCGGCGCCAAGCTGGCCACCTCGCTGTTCGCCCGCGGGGGCGAGGTGATGGCCATCGACACGGACGCCACCGCCGTCGAACGGATCAAGGACCACGCCTCGCACGTGGCCATCGCCGACTGCACCGACGAGATCGCCCTGCGGAACCTCGGCATCCAGGACATGGACGTGGCCATCGTGGCCATCGGCGAAAAGGTCGAAACCAGCATCATGGCCACCGCCCTGCTCAAGCGGCTCGGGGTGCCGCGCATCCTGTCGCGGGCGGTGAGCCGGGCCCAGGGGCAGATCCTCCTGGAGGTGGGCGCCACCGAGGTCTTCTCGCTCGAAGACCAGATGGGGGAACAGCTGGCCTCGCGCCTGATCGCGCCCCACATTCTGGAAAGCATCACCCTCAGCTCCGGCCATTCCCTGATCGAGGTCGTTCCGCCCAAAGATTTCCTGGGCAGGAGCCTGAAGGACCTGAACCTGCGCGCGCGGTTCGGGGTCAACGTCATCGCCATCAAGCGCAAGATCCCCGCCATCAACGAGCGCGGCGAAAACGTCATCAAGGTCGAGCTGAACGACCTGCCCTCGCCCGACCAACTGCTGACCCCCGACGACATCCTGGTGGTGGTCGGCCAGGATGAACGTCTGCGCGCCCTGACCGAACCCCTCGCCCGGGAGGTCCAGGAATGATCCGCCTGTCGATGGCCCTCCGGTTCAAGCTGGCCGGCGCCTTCACCATCGTCCTGGTCTTCTGCTTCGGCCTGTTTTCGCTCTACCAACTGCACGCCGTCAATGAGGAGATCCAGGCCTCCCTGTCGTCCGACCTCCGCCTCCTGCAAACCATCGCCGCGGGCCGCGCCCAGTTCGCCAGGGTGCGCGGCCTGGTCGTCGAAAGCTTGCGGATGCTCCCCGCCAACCGCATGGCCGACGCCCTGCCGGAACTCGAGAAACTCCGACAGCTGGTCAAGACCGCCGATTCCTTGGCCATGACCCGGGAGGTCGCCAGCCGCGCCCTCCTGCTCACCCAGCTCGACCTCTACCGCGAGGAGATCATCGCGGCCGGCCGCCTGGCCGCCGCGGCCCCCGCCGACCAGACCTGGCTGGTCGACCTGCTGACCTCCCAGGAGGAGATCGCCGAGAGCCTGCGCGCCCTGGAGCACAGCGAGCTCCTCCTCCTGTCGGCCGACCAACAGCAGATCGGCCGGCTCACCAAGGCCCTGCAGACCCGCATGGCCATCCTGGCCATCCTCACCCTCGCCGGCGCCATCGGGCTGTCCTTCTTCTTCTCCCAGCAGATCAAACTGCCCATCCGGCGCCTGCGCGACGTCATCGCCGCCATCCGCGACGGCAACTACGACGTCACGGTCCGGGCCGGCTCCAACGATGAGCTGGGGCAGATCTTCGAGGCCCTCGCCCACATGGTCCAGCACATCGCCGCCCGCGACCGTCTCAAGATCGAGAAGATCCTGCAGGAAAAGAACCGGTTCGCCGCCCTGGCCAACCATCTCGAGGTCCCGGTCATGCTCCTCAACCGGGAACGGAAGATCGCCTTCGCGAACAACCCCTTCATGGAATTCTTCCGCCTGACCTGGGATGACGTCTACGAGGTCGACCTGCACCTGGCCGCCCTCCCCCCGGAACTGAAAGCCCGTCTCGACCGGGCCATCAAAACCCAGGAATGGCCGCGGGAGGAGCCCCTCGACGCCATCGGCGAGAACTACGCCTACGAGATGCATTTGACCTTCGTCCCCGTCAACGACGAGAAGGGCCAGCTGGCCTCGCTGGTGGCCATCCTCGGCCGCCTCCGCCCCCCGCCCGCCGCCTGACCCCGTCCCC
>CAZKPI010000592.1:0-3661 GCA_964554555.1 uncultured bacterium | reverse complement strand
GGGGGGGGTTCCGAAGGGGCCACTGCCGGGGCGGGCGGCGGCGGGGCGGCCGCCGGGTCCGCCGCGGCCGGCTGGTCGGACAGGCCGAGCGGCACGAAGAAGAAGAAGGTCGATCCGACGTCCGGGGTGCTCCAGACGCCGATCGAGCCGCCCATCTTCTCGATGAGCTGTTTGCAGACGGGCAGGCTCAGCCCGGTTGCGCCCGCGGCCCGGGCGGGCCCCTCGCCGGGGGCGGGTTTCTGGAACAGGGGCCCGATCCGGTCGGCAGGGATACCGGCCCCGGTGTCCTCGATCGAGGCGCGGAGAAGGCCGCGCCCGCCCTCGTCGGGCAGGTATTTGGCCGCGATGGTCACGCGCCCCTGGCGGGTGTATTCGACCGCGTTGCGCAGAAGGGCCAAAAAGACCTGGGACAACCGGCCCGGGTCGCCGACCACCTGGCGGGGGGCGCGCGGTTCGTAGGTCAGGCGCAGGTCGAGCCCCTTTTCGGCCGCCCGGGGCCGCACCAGGTCGAGGCATTCCCGCACGAGGGCGCCCAGGTCGAAGACGGCTTCCTCGAGGGCGAAGGTGCCGGCCTCCATCTGCGCCACCCCCAGAAGCTCGTCGAACCGCGACAACAGCTGACGGCCCGATCCGTGCAGGGTCTCGGCGTATTCCCGCTGGCGCGCCTCCAGGCCGGAGCCGAGCAGGAGGCTGGAATACCCGAGCAGGGCGTTGAGCGGCGTGCGGATCTCCTGGTTGATGGAAGCAAGGAACTGGCGCGCCCGGGCGGCGACCTCGGCCCCTTCCCGGGCCTGGCGGACAACGTCCTCCATGTCGCGGCGGGCGTCGCGTTCGGCCCGCAGATGCTCGCTGACCCGCGCCAGTTCGGCGGTCCGCTCCCGGACCAGGGCCTCGAGCTGTTCCCGGTCGCGCCGGGCGGCCGCGAGTTCGGCCTGCAGGCTCTCGTTGGCTTTGGTCAAGGCCGCCGTGCGCTCGGCAACCATGTTCTCGTAGTGCTCGAGACTGCGATCGAGAGCTTCTTCGGCTTTCCGGCGGGCGGTGATGTCGGTGAAGATGCCTGAACAGCGCCGGCCGCCATCGTCGCCGGGCTCGTCCAGCAGGGTGAAGACGGCTTCGAGGACCAGCCGCTGACCGCCGGGCACTTCCAGGGTCAGCTCGGTGCGGGCCTCCCGGGTGACGGGAAGGGTCTGGAGGCAATCCCGCAGGCGGTCGCCCATCTCGGGGGGGAACAGGCTCCAGACGGCCTTGCCGACCGCCCAGTCTTCGGTACAGCCGAGCAGGGCCTGGCCGGCGGGGTTGATGGTGACCACTTCCCCGGCGAGGGTGAACAGGCTGATCCAGGCGGGGGCGGCCTCGACCACGGCGCGGAACCGGCGTTCCGAGCCGGAGGCGGGGGCCCTCCCGGGCGGCGGGGCGGGAGCGGGCCCTTCCATCCCGATCGCCGGACGGGGCGCGGGGCGTTCGACGCGGCCGCCGAGGGGGACGGCGGGCTGGAAGAGGCCGAGGAAGCCGGGAGGCAGGCCCGCCTCCTGGGCTTCGGCGATGGCCTGGAGGGCGACCTCGAAGGGCTGGTCGGCGCGGCCTTCGGTCCTGATGGTGAGGGGGAAGGTGACGCGGCCGGTGGCGGAACCGGCGGGGAACAGGGCCCGGAAATCGGGAACCTCGGACCCGGGCAGAAGTTCGGCGAGGGTCAGGCCCAGCACGTCGCCCTCGCGGCGGCCGACGGCGCGCAGGCCGGCGGGGTTGATGGAGACGACGCGGCCGTCGGGGGAGAACAGGCTCATCCAGACCGGGGATTCGTTCATCAGGGTCTGGAAGAAGCGGGCGGCGGGGGCTCCCGAGGCGAAGAGGGCCTTGAGGGCGTCGGCCAGGTCCATGGCGGCAATATACCCCGAAGCGCCCGGCGCTTGCACGCCCAGGCGGTTGCCGACGTCCTGGGCCCAGGTGGCGGTGGGAGCCGGCGCGTCATCGGGCCCCGCCGGCACGGGCACCCGGTAGACCCCCACCGGAACCTCATCCAGGGCGGCTTCCCGGCGTTTCCGCCACCACCAGAAGCCGCCGAGGCCGATGGCCAGGGCAAGCGCCCAGGCCCAGCCCGGGGACCCGGGCCGGGGCGGCGGGGGGTGGACGATGCCCAGGAGGCGTTCGTGCTGGGCCACCAGGGCGGCATCGCCGCGGCGGCGGGCCAGGTCGAGGGCGAGGGCGCGCACGTCGTCGGCCAGGGGGTGGGCCTCCAGGAAGGCCAGCACTTCCTGGTGGAAATCGGGCTGGTCGGCCTCGGCCTCCTTCCGTGCCAGGAGTTCAGCGGCGGTGGAAGGGGCCCGCCGTGTCACCGGCGGACGGTCGAGCCAGGCGGGCCGGGCCAGGCCAGGCTGGAACTGGAACGCCTGCAGCCACAACCGCTCGGCCCCGGCGCGATCCCCCGCCCGATGGGCCGCCCGGGCCTGCCGCAACAAGGAAGCGGCGATTTCGGCATTCGGCCCGGGCCGGGCGGGGCGGCCGGTCAAGCTTTTGGGAGAACCCGCCCGAGCCACTACCGACGGCCACACCAGAAAGGGTAGCCATGCCAGGACCAGAATTTCCGCCACCCGGTTCTTCAGGCGGCGGAGGGAATACCCTTTCCGGGGTCCTCTCCTCGTTCCCTTCGATCTGTCCAGTCCTGCGGCCATCCCATCCCGGTTCTGCCCGGGGTCTCCCGGTCCGGCGGCCCGGCCCAACCGCCGGGGGCTCTCGGAAATCCCTCGACAAGCCATTGAATACGTTGGCCCGGTACCATTACAATGGTATCAGAATTGCGCCAGCAGGGGAACGAGGGGGAGAACATGATTCCACGAAAAGAGGCGGACACCCGCCGGGGCCTTCTGGAAACGACCTTTTTGCCGGAGGGAGCCTGGCCCGGCTCCCTGCCTCCCGCCCCGCCAGCGCACCCCTCGCTCCGTGCGGGTCCGCCTGCCCCCCCGGGGGGCGCCAATGTTCCACAGCAACCCTCAGGCCCAGCCGGCGGTCCTGGCCCCACCAGCCGTGATGGCAAGAGCTGCAGACCCGATTCCACAGGGTTTGGGAAGGTGAGAATCGAAGCGTTCTCTTCGCTGGGATGGAGACCCTCCCGTAGTTTTCCCCCTCCCCCGTCATATTGGCTGGCCCTCCTGGTGGTTCTGTTCCTGCTTGGGGTGGTTCCCTCCCCGGCGCCCGCCCTGGAACAGTTCAAGAACAGCACGTTCACCAATGCCAATAACGATTGGTTCGTGGACAACCAGATCAACGGAATCCACCCGATGGATACGTTTACGGCCACTGGGGGCCCACCCTTCTTTGCAGATTTCACCAGCCTTTCCGACCTCGGCACCCAATGGGATATCGCCGACGGCATCCTCTCCCAGGTATTCCCCGCCTCTCTCCCATCAAGCTCTTTCGTGGCTTCGATAACCCTCGGGCACTGGGAAAATCCATCCGTCGCCAATCAGGGGATCCTCAACTTTACCGGATCTGTCTTTAACGAAGCCGGCACCTACCCGGTCGGAGACCCGTTCGTGAACGACGTCATCAGTGACGGGACGGCCATTAACACCTCGACCACCGCCCATTTCTCCACAGCCTATACATTGGCCGGGAACCAACGGTACCAGGGCAACCTGTATTTCAATTTCTTTGCCAAGAAGAA
>CAZKPI010000591.1:0-3669 GCA_964554555.1 uncultured bacterium | reverse complement strand
TGCCGCGTCCCGGGCTTCGCCGGCGGAACCCGCTCCCGCCCGCCCCGCGCCCCCCGTTCCTGCCGAAAAGGTCGATTTCGAACGGGAGGTCACCGCCCTCCAGCGCCGCCATCCCGACGCCGACCTTGAATTCTACCGGGCCTTCTTCGACCTGTTCCGCCGGGCCGCGCTCGGCCGCAGTTCCCGCCTCGACCCCAACATGACCCCCGACGAAATGGTGCGGGCACTGGTGACCTGGCTGCCCGGCCCCGTCGGATCGCGCCTGCGCGCCCTGGCCGACGACTGGGAATGCGTGAGCTTCGCCCACTCCCGCCCCGGTCGGCACTGGAACCCCATCCTCGAAGACGCTCTGGCCGTTCTCGCCGCCATCCCCGAATCGGAGTGAGGCCGTGCGTATCCCAGCGTCCCGTCCCCTGATCGCGCTTCCCCGGCCGGGCCCCCGCCCCGCCGGCCGCCGGCCGCGGGTCATCGCCCCCTCCCGCTTCCAGAGCGCCCAGGCCGCCATCCCAACCCAGGAGTGATCCCATGAGCCCTGTCGCCGATTCCGCCCTCCGCCCCGCCATCGAACGGGCCGGCGCCCAGATCGCCGCCGTCCGCGCCGAGGTCGGGCGCGTCCTGGTGGGACAGTCCCACCTGGTCGACCGCCTGATCATCGCCCTCATCACCAACGGCCACATCCTGCTGGAAGGGGTGCCGGGCCTGGCCAAGACCCTGGCCATCAAGTCCCTGGCCCGCACCGTCGACACCACCTTCTCCCGCATCCAGTTCACCCCCGACCTCCTGCCCGCCGATCTCGTGGGCACCCGCATCTACGATCCCCAGAAGACCGCCTTCTTCACGCACAAAGGGCCGATTTTCGCCAACTTCGTCCTCGCCGACGAGATCAACCGGGCCCCGGCCAAGGTCCAGAGCGCCCTCCTCGAGGCCATGGAGGAGCGCCAGGTCACCATCGAGCACGAGACGTTCAAGCTGACCGAACCGTTCCTGGTGCTGGCCACCCAGAACCCCATCGAAACCGAGGGCACCTACCAGTTGTCAGAGGCCCAGGTCGACCGGTTCCTGTTCAAGGTCATCGTCGGCTACCCTTCCTTCGAGGAGGAGCGCCAGATCGTCAACCGCATGGGCCTCGCCGACGAGAAGCACACCCTGGACGTCATCGGCCGCGTCCTCGACGGGCCCGGGGTCATGGCCCTGCGCGACCTGTCGCGGCAGGTCTACGTCGACGAGAAGATCGTTGAGTACATCCTCCGCCTCGTCGATGCCACCCGCCGCCCCGAACACTATTCCCTCGACCTGAAGCAGTACATCCGCTTCGGGGCTTCACCCCGCGCCGCCATCTACCTGGCCCGCGCCGCCCGCAGTTACGCCCTCGTCCAGGGCCGGCACTACGTCAAGCCCGACGATGTGAAAGCCATTCTGCCCGACGTCCTGCGCCACCGCATCATCGTCTCCTACGAGGCCGAGGCCGACGATATCACCAGCGCCGAGCTGGTCCGCCGCCTCGCCGAAGGGGTGCCCGTCCCCTGAGGAGGGGAACTGCCATGCTGCCGAAAGACCTGCTGGCCGAAGTCCGCAAGATCGAGATCAAGACGAGGCACCTCGTCGACTCGGTCTACGCCGGCGGCTACCGGTCGGTGTTCAAAGGCCGCGGCATCGAGTTCGCGGGCATTCGCGAATACTACCGCGGCGACGAGTACCGCTCGATCGACTGGAAGGTGACCGCCCGCACCGGCGACCTGCACGTGCGTGAGCACATCGAGGAACGCGAACTGCAGGTGGTGGTCGCGCTCGATCTGTCGGCTTCGATGGCGTTCGGTTCCGGCACCCGCGAGAAGCGCGAGACGGCCGTCGAGTTCGGGGCCGCCATGACCATGGCCGCCGCCCGCAACAACGACCGGGTCGGCGTCTGCCTGTTCACCGACACCGTCGAGAAATTCGTCCCCCCGGCCAAGGGACCCACCCACAACCTGCGCCTGATCCGTGAGCTTCTGTATTTCCTCCCCGCCCGGAAGCAGTCCGACGTGCGGCCCGTGCTGGCCTTCCTCAACCGCTCCCTCGGCCGCCGGTCGGTGGTCTTTTTGGTCACCGACGCCGTCGACCTGCCGCCCATGGAGCATGAACTGCGCCTCGCCGCCGCCCGTCATGACCTCATCATGGTCACGGTCCGCGACCGGCGTGAGGAGGAGATCCCCGACGTCGGTCTGCTCGAAATCGAGGACCCCGAGACAGGCGAGGAGTTTGTCTGGGACACCGGCGACCCCGCGGTGCGGGAACGGTTCGCCGGCGCGGGCCGCGAGGGCCGGCGACAGCTGACTTCCCTCTGTCATCGCCTCGGCATCGACGTCATCTCGTTGGTGGCGGGCGATTCCGTCATCAACCCCATCTGCCGGTTGTTCGCCGAGCGGGAACGCCGCCTGGCGGGCGCCGGCGCCGCCAAGTGAGGTAGCCCATGAACGCCCTGCGTACCGTGCTCAACCGCGTCAACACCCTGCTCCTGCTCGTCCTGGCCGGCCTGGCGGTCGGCCTGACCCTGGCCTGGGACTACTACACCCACCGCCGCGTGCCCGCGCGGGCCGGCGAGGAATACGCCGCCGAACTGCTCGCCTACGGCCTGAACCAGGAGGCCCTCCAGGTCCTGCAGGAGGCGGTCGCCGCCGACCCCCGCTCGCCGCGCGGACTGCGCCTGCGCCGCATCATGGCCGACCTCTACCTCGACCGCCTGGGGGACCACGAAAAGGCCCTCGCCGAGCTGGTCTACATCCGCACCGTCGACCCCTCGCAGGCCAGCGCCACCGAGGACCGGGTGCGGCAGTGCCTCGACCGGCTCGGCCGCGTCTACGACGTCCAGCGCCGCCTGATGCTGGAGGAGGGAAAGAACCCCGTGGTCAACACCGTCTCCAGCTCAACCGCCATCCGCCTCGGGAACCAGCAGGCCGTCCCGGTCGCCGAGGTGGAGCGCCGGCTTGCCCAGCTGGGGCTTCCCCTGCAGAACCCGCCGCGTGAAGCGCTCGACAAGCTCGTCCAGGCCATGGCGGGGGAACTGCTCCTGAAGCGCGCCGCCGAACGGGCCGGGGTGCGGCGCGAGCCGCGGTTCCTCGAGCAGGTGCGCCTGTTCGAGGAGAACCTCGCCCTCCAGCGCTACCTCGAGGGACACGTGCTCAAGGACGTCCAGGTCGACGACCAGGCCCTCGATCTCTACCTTCAGCAGAACCGCGCCGAATTCGAGTCGCCTCTGCGGGTGGTCTATTCCGCCCTGGCCTTCACCGACGAGGCGTCCGCCCGCGAGTTCGTCGCCGGCCGCCCACCCGCCACCGCGCCCGAGAAACTGGCCGACCGGGTGAACGCCCTGCCCGCCGATCTGCCGCCGGTGCTGAAGGGCATCCGCTGGGAAACCGATCCGCCGCAGGGCACCCTCGGCCCCGTCGAGCAGGAGGGGAAATGGCTGGTCTACCAGATCCACGAGGTGGTGCCCCCGCGGCAGGTCCCTCCCGAACTGGCCCGCCAGCAGGCGCGCCTCCGCCTCCTCGAGCAGAAGCAGAGCGGCAAACTGACCGAGGCGATCGCCGAGCTTGCCCGCCAGGAGGAGCTGAAGATCCTCGACGATGTCCTCACCCGAACCTTCTACCCCGACGCCTCGGGAACAGCCCAACCGGCCAGGCCCGCCCAGCC
>CAZKPI010000590.1:0-3669 GCA_964554555.1 uncultured bacterium | reverse complement strand
GCGGACCACCTTCGGCTCACCGGGGGACAGCGGGGTCCAGATCCAGTTCCGGTCGCTCTGGTAGCCGATGACCAGCCCGTCGGTGGTGCCGAGGTAGATGGTGTTCGGTTCGGCGGCCAGGGCGGTGAGGGCCTTGCCGGTGAGGGCCTGGAGGACGAAGGGGGTGAACGACGAACCGTCGCCGCGCAGGAGGCCGCGTTCGTGCAGGAGCCAGAGTTCGTTGTCCATCCAGGCGAAGCCGGTGAGGGTGAGCCCCTGGGTGCCGAGGATCATCACCGCCAGGGCATCGCGGCCCTTGAACAGCCCGTGGCCCACCGTGCCGAGCAGGTGGCCGCCGTCGCGGGTGGGGATGACGCGGTTGATCAGGTCGATGGGCAGTCCGCTGGAGGGGTAAAGGGGGCTGACCGTCTGGGCGTCGAGGGCGTAGACGCCGCCGTAGCCGGCGATCAGCAGGCGGCTTCCCTCGGAGAACAGGTGCCGGACGAAGAACCCGGGGGGCAGGCCGGGCACCCCGGTGGCCAGGCGGGTGTTGGGGTCGACGGCCACCAGGCCGCCGTCCCCGCCGACGAAGATCTGGTTGCCGTGCCAGACGGCGCTGGTGACCACGGTGAACCCGGTCAGGGGGATCTCGGCGAACCGGCTCAGGTCGCCCTTGACCGAGATGGGGGCCTCGCGGGCGGGGATGGCCAGGTCGGTGCGCGGCCTCAGCCACAGGATGCCGGCGACGAAGGCGCAGACGATCAGGACCAGCAGGAGTTCAGGGGTCAAGGCCCAACTGCGCTTGCGCAGGAACTCCTCGCGCGTGGCCAGCCGCGAGATCTCCTCGGAGTAGGTCAGCACCTGCTCGCGGTCGCCGGGGGCGAGGTCGGCCCCATCGGGACGCCCCTCCCCGGCTCGTTTCAGGAACTCGGCGCGGCGCCGGCGCAGGGTCTTCAGGTCGAGGGTCAGCCGCCCGATCTCCCACCAGCGGGCCAGCTCGTCGATGATCCAGAACATGCCGTCGACGATGTGGCCGAAGAACCGGGACAGGGTGGAGCGGCGGGACAGGGAGCCCATGTCGAAGATGGGTTCCCCGCAATGGCGGCAGAATTCGGCGATCGGGAAGTTGGCCTGCTGACAGCGGGGGCAGAGCTTCGGGGTCTGGTCCATGGCTTCGCCAACCTCCTCAGAGGAACTCGGGAATGGTCTGGGTCGACACCGATCGCTTGTCCTCGACCTTCAGGATGGGCTTGGTAACCCGCACCTCGCGGTATTTCGTCAGGGTCCCGAAGGGGACGGTCTCCACCTCGACCTTTTGGCGGAACTTCTCGGCGAGGGCCTCCTGCATGCGGGGAAGGGGGTCGTGACTGCCGTATTCCTCGACCACCACCTTCATGCCGGTGTCCTCGAGGATCACCCGGTAGTCGCCAAACAGGCCGTGGGTGAAGATGGCTTCCTCGAAATGCCGCACCCCCAGGCGCTTGCCGTCCAGCTGGACGGTCAGTTCCCAGCGGCCGTGGGGCTGGATACTGCGCTTGAATCCGTGACGGCACTGGCTGGGGAAGATGGTCACGAAATCGTCGAGCAGGTAGCGGACGAAGGGGGCACTCTTCTTCAGCAGGTTGGTGAAGGCGAACCGGCCTTCGCCGCAGGTGCCGATCAGCTTGAGGTCCGGGTCGAACACCTCGGTGTAATACAGCGGGAGGATGTGCAGTTCGCCGCAGGGGCAGGGGATGCTGAAGAAACCCTCGACGCAGGCGTAGATGTCAATGTGGAGGAGGCCGAACTCGCGCCGGATGGCCGCACTGCGGGAGGCGGCGCACAGCTCGGCGGTCGACAGCACGACCTTCAGTTCCTCGAGGACTTTGGGATACTCCTGGGGGAAATCCTCTTTGAGGATGCGCATCCAGCAGAGGAGGTCGATGGGGGTGCCGGTGATGACCGAGGGGCGCAGGCGGGCGATGGCCCGGGCGGTGCGGGGCGGGGTGGCGATGGTGGAGCGGCTGCCGACGTTGGCCACGACCCCGCCGTGGGCCCCCAGGAAGTCGCCGAACGTGGGGCCGGCGATGGTGAAGCCGAAGGTCAGGCCGTTGACCACGGCGCGGTTGGCGGCCAGCACCTGGTCGAGAGCGCCCACGTAGGGGGTGATCTTCGAGAACAGGCGTCCCGCCTGGAATTCGAGCGGAGTGTAGAAGACCGGGGTCGGATACCCCGTCGAGCCGGTGGTTTCCCCATACAGGGTCACCGCGCCGCGGAGCTCGTCGCTGAGGACGTCATAGGGGTCGCCCGTGCCCAGGTCGCGCTTGCGGGCCAGGGGAAGGGCGGTGAATTCCTGGGGAAGACTGCCATACAGCCGTTTGTAGAAAACGGTTTGCTGGAAGGCATACCGGGCCATGTCGAGCGGGCTCTTGGCGGCGAGGGCCAGCGAGACCATGTAGAAATCCCGTCGCAGGCGGTTATACAGACTGCCGTAGTCGAGGGCCGCGGTGTCGATCATGGAACCCTTGTCCTCCAGAGACTCGGGGGAGGTGAACCCCCAGGTGAATGCCCTGGCCCCGCCCTGGCAGACGGTGATGCACCGTCCGCAGACCATGCAGGAGCTGTGGTCCAGGAAGCCGGCGAATGCCCGGCTCACCCCCATGGGACAGACCCTCTCGCACCCTCCACAGCCGGAACACTTGTGGTCCTGGTGGCGGATCCGGACGAGGCTGACCGCGTGGAACAACCCCCAGAACCCGCCCAACGGGCACAGGACGCGGCAGAAGATCCGCCCCGCGAACAGCAACATAGCAACCAGTACCAGCAAAGTCAAGCCGACCTGGAGCGCAACGGGAAACCCCTTCCCCAACGGATCGCCCAGCCAGCCGGCGATCGGAAGGAAGGAGTCGGCTCCGGTGGTCCCGTAATACGGGGTGAGGCCGTAGATCTTCCCCGAAGCGCAGAGCGTACTGCAGAAGAAGTTGCGGTCGCGGATGCCCGCCTGCACATACAGGAGGGGGGCGACCAGCAGGACGACCAGGACCCAATACCGGACCCAGCCCAGACTGCGGGGAATCCGCCAGCGGTGGAAACTCAGCCGGTCCATCAGGTCGCTGAAGAACCCGAAAGGACAGAGCCAGCCGCAGATGCTCTTGCCCAGGGTCAGGCCAAAGATGAGCAGAAGGCCCAGCAGGTAGTATGGGAACACCCCCCAGGCCAGCAGGTTCTGCAAATACCCGATCGGGCAGGCCCCGGAGGCCATCTCGCAGGCCTGACAGTTGAGGAAGGGGAAGGTTCCCAGGCAGGACCGGCGCAGGGGGTAGACCTGGCCCGCGCGCAGGACGCCGAGCCGGGCGATGACGAACGTCGTCCATTGCACCAGCACGCGTGACAGGCCCGCCCGCCAGAACTCCCAGTTCCGGTACAGGCCCCAGAACAATGTCAGCGGGAACAGGACCAACAGGAGCGCAATCAGCGGGTGCCAGTGGATCTCGCTGAATGTATAGACCTTGGCGGAGGCGTGGTCGGGAATGCCCGGCGCCAGGCGGTTGACGAACGAGACCCGGCCGGGAATGTCGAAGTTGCCGTAGGTCATCTGGCCGGCGACCAGGTCGTCCTGGAAGCGGACGGTCCCGGCCAGGACGAGCAACAGGGCCGCCAGGGCTACCCCCGCCCAGACCCTTCCCCCCGCGAACTTCATTCGGTGCCGCC
>CAZKPI010000589.1:0-3683 GCA_964554555.1 uncultured bacterium | reverse complement strand
CGGTTGACCCCCGCCGCCGGGCAACCTATAATCCGACCGAGGCCCTTCCCGACATCGCGCTCCAGGAGGCCCTTCCCATCGTGATCCGACGCCTCGCGCTGGCCTGGCTGTTCCTCGTGGCGGTGGCCGCCCCGCTTCCCGCCCTGCAGACCTCCGGCGACCTGTCGGTCTGCGTCCTGACCTTCGAACTGCCCTCCCGGGAGGGCGGCTCCCTGGGCCCCGATCTCCGCACCCTGATCGAGGACAGCCTGGCCACCGCCACCGACCCGTCCCTTGGCGGGTTCCTCCTGTCGCGGGGAGCCACCTGGCGCACCCTCGAGACCCCCACCACCCTTCAGCTCGGCCTGTTCCTGCCGATGCCTCCCGCTGAGGCCGAGGAGATCGCCGCCGTTCTCCTCAAGCACCTCTCCTTCCGCCTCGCCGCCGCCCGCTTCCCTTCCCGCCCCGCCACCTGGGTGGACGGCACCCTCCATTTCTGCCGAAACCTCCTGCCCCAAAGGGCTTCCCCCGCTCCCCGCGTCACCCTCTGGCTCAACCCCTCCCTCCAGGGCGCCCGCAAGAAACTGGGGGAACTCCTCCCCGCTCTCGCCCTTCCCGTGACCATCACCTCCGCCACCCCGTCGGCCGATCTCGTCTGCCCTGACCTGGAACCCCGGGTCATTCATCTGGCCCTCTGGAACGACCCCACCCCCGAAGATATCGTGTCAGCCCGTTTCCTGGGCGAGCGGTTCGTCCGCCTGCCGGGGGCGCGCGGCAGTCTCTCCTTCGACCTCTGGACCCTCCCCCAGGCCGTCGTCCTGGCCCTGGTCGCCACTGGCCCTCTCGACTCCCTGTGGGAACGGGACGCCCTGGCCGCCGACTTCCTGCGGCTGGCCGAAGATCCCGCCTCGAGTGCGGCCTGGACCGGCTTCGCCGCCCAGTGCGTCCGGGTGCATCAGAACGAACTGCTGGACCTCGAAAAGGGCTCCTTCCTCGAGGCCTGGTTCGACCACCTGGGCATCGGCGAGTTCACCCAGGAACGGTTTGCCTTCCATCGCCCCGACCGGATCGAACGGCTGGTCTCCCTGCCGAATCCTCTCCAGCACAAGGTGACTGCCCGGCTCGACTCCCGGCCCCGGCTCGCCGCCCTCACCGGCCCGGCTCCCTCCGAAACCATCGAGGTGAGCATCGCCCTCCGCGGCAAGCCGACGGTGCTGGCCCGCCTGGCCCGCAGTATCGACCAGGTGGCCGCCCCGGAATTGTCGGGCTCGACCCATGAGACCACTCCGCAAGGCCTGTTCCTCTGGCGCTGGAGCGTCCGGCGGCCCGGACTGACCTATTCGCTGTCCCTGGCCCGGACCATCCTGACCGCCGCCCTCAAGCAGGACGGCGTCAATCCGCCGCCCGACGAGTTTCCGGGCCTGGACATCGCCGTCGTGGCCGTGGGCTCCTGCCGCCCCTTCGAGCTGTTCGGCCTGCTCCAGCAGGGCTGGCCCCAGCGCCCCGCCCCCGCTCCCGCCCCCCGCGCCCTCGATCTCGACTCCCTCCGCTCCATCCTCGACCTCCCCGCCGCCCCCCCGGGGGCCCTGCGCGGCCGCTGGACCATCCAGACGGCCACCGGCAGTGGCCTGGCCCGCCTGGTGGCGCGCCTTCTGCTCGCCGATATCCCCCCCGAAAGCCTGGAGTCAATCTCGCGCCTGTTCTGAACCTTCCCGCCGGACGGCCTGTCGGGAAACACGGCCCGCGGGCCCCGGCCGCCGGCTTCCCCTGACCGGCCCCATCCCTCCTGGCCGCCATCTCCTGACCGGACTCCCCGACCAACCGCAGGAATCACCGGCACCAGCCAATCCCCTTTTCCCGCCCCGCCATCCCGGCCAGGCCCCCCGGGCTCCTTCCCCGGCGCCCGAGCCGTCCTTCCCCCTCACCCGCCCCCGCTTCCCCGTTGGCCCATGGCCCCATTTCTCCTCCTCCCCATTTCCCGGCCCCCCTTTTCGTCCCCTTCGGATTCATCCTGAAGATGCCGATGTCCAGACTGAACCATCGTTTGTTTCAGCGACTCGGGAGGAACCCCATGGAACAATCCAACCGCTCGGGACTCCGGGAACTGCAGATCGCGCAGGGCCTCGTGGCTTTGCGCTGGGCCGCCATCCCCATTCTGTTCGGCTTCAGCCTGCTGGTCACCCGCGTGTTCCGGATGAGCTTCCAGATCACCCCCATCTATATCCTGTGCTGTCTGCTGGCCGTGCTCAACGTCTTCTTCACGGTCCACATCGCCCAGCTCTCGCGACAGCTCGTCCTGCGCCGCGGAACCCAGGCCCTGAAGCGGTATCTGCTCTCGCTCATCAGCCAGTTTTCCGGACGACTGCGGGAAAACGGCATCCGCACGATGTTCGGACTCCCCCGCACCGCCCTGAAGATCACCGGAGCGCTGTATCTCTTCCTCCTCGAGTCTCTGCGGGGTATCCGGTTCAATCTCCTCTCCCTCGACAACATCATGCACACCCAGGTGATCATGGACATCCTCATGCTCACCCTCCTGGTGCGCTTCACGGGGTCGGCCGAAAGCCCCCTCGTCTTCCTCTCCGTGATCCCGGTCATCGTCGCCGGCGCGGTGATGGGGTTCTACACCGGCGGGGCCTACGCCATGCTGGCCGCCGCCGCCTATCTCGCCCTCTGCCTGCTCATCAACGCCCGCCTGCTGACCCACATCAAGTTCTACGGCCCCCAGATCGGCGATCTCAGCAACTCGCCGGAATGGGCGATCTCCAGCTTCTTCACCATGTTCGTGGCCCTGCTCGGGACGGCCTACCTTTCGCACAGTCTGACCTCGATCTTCAAGGAACGGATCTTTTTCCTGAACCAGCTGTTGGAAAAGAACCGCCGCGAGGCCATCGCCCAGGTCAATGTCGCCGACCATGTCCATGCCGCCTGGTTCATGCTCGACGGCCAGGGCACCGTTCTCAAATACAAACGCGGCCGGGTCGCCATGATTCCCGGCAACCTGCTCGGGAAGAACGTTCTCGAAGCCATCCCCGCCTTCAAACAGTATGGCATGGGCTACGTGATCCAGTCGGTCCTCACCGGCGGCCGCCCCCGCGAGATCGAGCGAATCAAGCTCCAGACCGGCGAAGGCACCACCCACACCCTGGCCTGCCGGCTGATCCCCTTGCCCGACGCCGAAAAGCGCCCCCTGATCCTCCTGATGGTCGACGACATCACCGAGCCCCTGTTCCATCAGGAACGGGTCGAGGAACTGAAGCATTCTCTGGATGCCACCCAGATCGAGCTCGAAAAGACCACTCTGGAAGGGAAGGAAGCAAACCAGCAGTTGATGAAGACCCTCAAGCTCGCCTCCGAGCGGTCGGTCGAAATCCAGAACCTCACCCAGACCATCAAGGGGCTGGAATCCCTGAATGGGAACCTGGAATCCCAGGTCGCGGCCCTCCAGCAGGAGAATGCCGGCCTCAAGTCGTCGAATGACGCCCTGGCGGCCGACATCGGCTACAAGCAGATCATCCTCGAGGAAGTCGTCGAACTGCTCAAGAACAGCATCCAGCTCGATGCCCTGGCCGCCCTCATCGAGCGCCGCACCAAGACCCTGTTCAAGCTCGACAACACCTGCCTGCACATCTTCCGCAGTCCCGCCGCCCCCCTCATCACCGGTGGTTCCGTTTCCGGTTTTCCGGCGATGGTCCCGTTTGATG
>CAZKPI010000588.1:0-3685 GCA_964554555.1 uncultured bacterium | reverse complement strand
CCCGCCCGCAACGGGCAGGTCAGGCTGGACCGGCTCCCCTCCTGGACGATGAGACGCGTCCCCGCCGACTGGGGATGCTCCGCGAGGTAGGCTTCGAGGTCGTTGAGAATACGCGGCTGTCCGGTCTCGATGATGGCTTGCAGACTGCTTCCGGCCAACCGGGCCCGGAAGTCCCGCCCGAGGAGGATCTGGGGGGCGGCGGAACGGGCCCAGATGGAGCGGACCCACGGCCCGCCCTCTTCCCCCGCGGTCTTGTCCTCCTCGATCAGGGAAACCCCGATGCGGTCGTAGGGGATGTGCCGGCGGAAGCCCTCGTAGACCCCGTCGAGAACTTCCTCAAGGGTGAGGTTGGCGGTCAGGCGGGCGGTCAGCCGCAACAGGTCGGCGCGGGCCTCGGCCTGTCTGCGCAGGGCTTCCCCCGCTTTCCGGATGGCTTCCAACCGGCCGCAGGTCTGACAGGCGGGTTCCCGCCGCAGGGGAACGTCGAACCGCCCCCCGGCCAGGTGGTCGAGAGCTTCGCGGCAAGGCCCGAACCCGTGGGGGCAGTCCTGCCGGTCGGGGAACGGCTTTGCCGCACGTTCTGACCGCGGGCTCGATGCCGGCGGCTGAGACCCCGCGCGATCGCCGGGGGTCACTGGCTCCTCCCCGTCATGGCCAGCAGGCGGTTGATCCGGTCCTGCATGGGCGGATGGGTGGAGAAGAGGCTCATCACCCCGCCGCCGCTGAATGGATTGGCGATGAACATGTGGGAGGTGGCGGGCTCGGCACCGGCCATCGGCCGGACGGCAATGCCCTGGTCCAGCCGGGCGAGTGCGCTGGCCAGCCACCGCGGGTTGCCGCAGAACCGGGCCCCGGTCTCGTCGGCCAGATACTCCCGACTGCGGGAGATGGCCATCTGAATGATCAGGGCGACGATGGGGGCCAGGATGACCATCACCAGACCCAGCAGGGGGTTGCCCCGTTCGTCGTCACTGCGGCCGCGGCCCAGGCCGCCCCACATGACCATCCGCGACAGGAAGGACAGGGACCCGGCCAGCACGGCCACCAGGGTCGACAACAGCACGTCGTAATTGGCGATGTGCGCGATCTCGTGGGCCAGCACCCCCATCAGTTCCTCAGGGGTCAGGATGGCGAGAATCCCCTCGGTGACCGCGACGGCGGCGTGCGACGGTCCGCGGCCCGTGGCGAAGGCATTGGGGGACATCGACGGAATGATGTAGATGGCCGGCATGGGGATTCCCGCCTGGCGGGAGAGGTCCTGAACCATGCCATAGAGGGTGGGGAACTGCTCGGGGTGGGCCCGCCGCGCCCCGTACATGGCCAGGACGATGGAATCCGAGAACCAGTAGCTGATGAAGGACATCCCGGCCGAAATGACCAGGGCGATGACCAGGCCCTCTTGCCCGCCGAGGGTCTCCCCGACGAACAGGGTCAGGCCGATGAGCAGGGCCAGCAAAACGTAGGCTTTGATGGCGTTCGACATGGCTTTCTCCTCGAGGGTGACACGGTGACCGCGACCCTTCAATCGTTTTTCTGATTACTATAGCAAATTCCCTGCCAGGTGGTTGTCGCGATGTGGGGAACCAGGCGCCGCACCGGGTCTGGGAAACCCGGAACGCGCGCCCCGTCAGGAGGCGCACCCACGGCCCGGCTCCGGCCGCGGAGGCGCCGGGCGGCCGAACGCCGTCACGGCGCCCCGCCGTCTGCTTTCTTCACCGATCCGGGGGGAAAGCCCCCCCCTTCCCGGCGCGACCATGGGCCTTGGCACCGCCATCCGGGCCGGCCAGGAGGAATCCCTGCCGGCCTCGCGGCGGGCGGTCTCCAGGAACCTGAGGGGGGGCCGGACCGACCCTCCCGCCCGCGTCTCAGGTTGAACCTGCGACGTCGCACCCTGCCCGCGGCAGGGCCCCTTTTCGGGCATGGCCGCCGGCGCGGCGATTGACACCCCCCCCGTCCATCCCTATAATTGGAATAAGTTGTACCGATTACCCGCCGAAATCCGCTTCAGATCAGAAATCTTGGAGGTGGCCATATGTTTCGCAACCGAGGACAGCTCCGGCTGACGTCCCTCCTGACCGTGCTCTTCTTCGTGCTGTCGACCCTGGGGGCCTACGCCGAGACCGTGACCCCGGTTTCCCCGGCCCAGAATGTCGACCTGGCCGGCCTGTTCAGCTCGAACCCGACCGTGGGCCTGCTGAACGGGAACATCAGCACCCTGGAAAACTCCCTCCAGCAGATCCAGCAGACGGCCGCCCCCCTTTACTCCAGACTGGCCCCCTCCAACATGGAGACCATGTCGATTGCCGAACGCATCAAGGCGATCGTCGGCAACACCAGGGACATGATCAAAATGGGGGCCGAAACCTACAAGGGTCAGGTCAACGAATGGAATGCCGCCCACGGCATCACCCCCGACACCACCTTTGAAGGCGAACTGGGCGTCGGCCTCAATGAGCTGGGCGTCCAGGCCGGCCAACTGCCCCTCGGCGGCAAGGGCGACATGGCCGTCGGCAAGCTGAAGGGCATCATCGAGGCCATCAAGGCCAAGCTCGGCGCCATCATCAACATGATCAAGGCCAAGCTCGTGGCCCTGGCCCAGAAGATCGGCCTGCTCAAGAAGAAGACCACCGACGAGGCCAAGGGCCCCGCCAAGGAACAGGAAGGCATCACCCAGGCGCCGGTCGCTGATGTCCAGTATGCCGACACCTTTGCCGGGAAGCTGGCGAAGGGTGTTTCCGAAGGCACCCAGAATGCCAAGCAGTCGCTGAAGAACAGCTTCTCCTTCTCCAACCTCGCGATCACCACCACCGTTGCCGTGGGCACCAACCTGGCCATCGACATGATCAGGGGTGAGAAGCCCTCGCTGGGTAAGGCTGTCAAGGCCGTTGCCTCCGTCGAGTTCGCCGGCAGTGTGGTCGGCTCCGCCCTGGGCGCGGCCGGCGGCCAGTTCGCCGGAACCCTGGTCAAGACCTTCCTGCCCGGCCCCATCGGCGCCATCGCCGGTTCCCTCCTGCCGGTCATGTTCGGCTCGGCCGCTGGCCAGATGGGCTCCTCGATCGCCAGCGACCTCAAGCGCGGCACCTTCTCCCTTTCCAAGGCCTGGAAGCAGATCGACAAGGTCGATCTGGTCGGTTCCTCGATCGGGTCCACCATCGGCATGGCCCTGGGCGCCCCGATCCCCATCATCGGGCCCATCATCGGCGGCATCGTGGGCGGCCTGATCGGCAGTAAGATCGCCAAGTGGATCGCCGGCGGCCTCAAGACCGGGAACTTCAACGTCCTCAACCGGGGGACCAACTTCACCCCCGACACCCCGCGCAGTGGCGTCACGATTGGCGAAGGCTCCGGCCTGGGCATCTACAACGGCGGGTCCGTGGGCTCCGGCCTGACCCCGACCGGCGATGCCAAGCCGGTCTCCGGGAACCTCCAGCAGATCGAACAGCAGTACTACCAGACCTACATGCAGTACAACAAGCTGGTCGAAGCCGGCAAGACCGACGAAGCCAAGAAGGTCTTCAACAACCTGAAGGTCCTGTCCGACCAGTACAATGCCCTGAAGAGCCAGGCCAAGTAAACTCTCTCCTCCCCGGCCTTCCCCGAAACCCCCGCTCCGGCGGGGGTTTTTTACGACCCGCTCCAGGGCTGACGGGCCGCGAAGCGGTGGGTCCACGCGGGGAACGCATCA
>CAZKPI010000587.1:0-3690 GCA_964554555.1 uncultured bacterium | reverse complement strand
GGAACGGCGGTCGGAGCCCCTGGGCCTTACAGCAGGCCCATCTCCGCGCGGGGGTCGATCGTGGTGATACAGCGGCGCAGTTGCCCCGGCTCGTCGATGGTCCGCGACCGGCGGGCAGGGACCCAGACAGCGGCCTGCTCGACGGTGCGGGGGGTGAACTCGCGGCTGAGGGGGCGTCCACTGCCCATCTGCACGAAGGCCACCACGCGGTATTCACTGCCCCGGGCCAGCGGCTTGGCCAGCGGCAGACGGACCTGCACCCGGGCCTTGCCCGCCACGTCGCGCTTTTCCACCAGGGAGGAAGCCGCCACCAGCCGGTCGCCCGCGTAGACCCGCGCCACCACGTGCACCTTGCGCACCATTTCCCCCCCCTCATTCTCGAGGGTCATCACCGCCTCGCGGTCGGTCAGCCGGCAGTCGCGCACCTGCACGGGCAGGTTCTCGGCAACCAGGATCGACAAAGTGACATACAGCAGGGTCAACCCCAACCCGGTCCACATGGTCATGCGCTGCATGAAAAGCCTCCTGTCGTTCGAAAAAAACCTGTCCTAAACGGGTTATCGGCAGAAACCCCGAGCCACGGTAGGGGAAAATGGAGCCGCCGGACGATTTTCCACGCCCGCATCGCTGGCCGGCTGGCCAAGGCCAGGGTGTCATCACTCTCCCCGAGAGACATCCTGGCTTTGGCGAACTTTCCCGCCGGGCAGGAACCGAATACAGCCCGGCGTCACGACTTGCCGGCGGCGCGGACGAAGCCGGCGAACAGGCGGCGCGAGGGGTCGTCGGAGAGGCTCGTTTCCTCCGGGTGCCACTGCACCCCGACGAAGACACGGTCGTCAGCGCTCTCGACGGCCTCGACGAGGCCATCGGCGGCGGCGGCCACGGCCCGCAGGCCGGCGGGGACGACCGACACCGCCTGGTGGTGGAACGAGTTGGTGAAGACCTCGGTTCCCCCAAGCCACTCGGCAAGCCGCGAGCCCGCCTCGACCCTGACCCGATGGCTGGTCGACCAGCGCGGCGCCTGCTGGGTGTGCTGAATGGCCTGAGGAAGGGAAGGCACGTCCTGGTGCAGTTTGCCGCCGAGGGCGACGGCCATCACCTGCACGCCCCGGCAGATCCCGAGCGTCGGCTTGCGCGCGGCGAACGCCAGGCGCGCCATCTCCAGTTCGAAGGCGTCGCGCAGAGGGTTGACCAGCCCCAGCCGGGGGGACGGTTCCTCGCCCATATGGCGCGGGTCGATGTCCTCGCCGCCGGGCAGGAGCAGGCCGTCGACCAGGGCAAGGTAGCGGTCGAGGGTCCGCCCGTCATCGGAGGGGGGCAACAGCAGAACGTCGGCGCCGGCGCGCTGAACCGCCTGAAAATACTTGCGGGTGACGTAGGTGCGCAGGCGCATCTCCTGATCGCGGAAAGCGGTATCGGAGTAGGTGATGCCCACGAGAGGCCGGACAGAAGTCATGGCAGGGTGGCTCCTTTCGCGAAGCGGGGGTCGGGGGGACGTTTACCGGGCAGAAGGGCAGAAGGCGCGCCAGGCGGGCCGGCGGGGGAAGGGCGGCGCCGACCATCGGGGCGGCGGACGCGGGACGGCGAGGGGAAAGGCACCGGAAGGCAGGGTCGCGCGGTGGGCGAGGCCAGTCAGGCAGGGGGACTGGGAGATGGGCATCGACGTGGTGCGGGGGGGCAGGCGGCCGGCCGGTCAGGCCAGCCAGTTCCCTTTGCGGCCAGGGTCGAGCACGTCGCGCAGTTCGTCGCCGAGCACGTTGAACAGGATGACCACCAGGGCGATGCAGAAGCCAGGATACAGAGCCAGCCCGGGGTAGGCCCACAGGTAGTCCTTCCCCGCGGCGACCATGCCGCCCCAGGTGGGCAGGGCGGGGTCAACGCCCAGCCCGAGGAAGCTCAGGCTGGCCTCGGCCAGGATGGCGGTGGCCATGCCCATGGCGAAGATGACGATGATCAGCGGCAGGCAGTTGGGCAGGAGATGGGTCAGGATGATGCGGGCGTGGCCGGCCCCCATGGTCTGCGCCGCCTGCACGAACTCGGCACTGCGGAGTTCCATGGCCTGACTGCGCACGATGCGGGCAGTCTCGGCCCAGCCCACCACGCCGATGGCCAGGATGACGGTCAGCAGGCCGTTGCCGAGCACCATGGAGATGGCAATAGCCAGCAGAAGGCTGGGAAAGGCCAGGAAGATATCGACCAGGCGCATCAACAGCCAGTCCGTCCAGCCGCCGAAGTAGCCCGCCAGCAGGCCGACGACGAGGCCGATGGCCAGGGCGAAGGTGCGCGCCGAGAAGCCGATGCCCAGCGACAGCCGGGTGCCGTAGACCAGGCGGGAGAAGACGTCCTGCCCGTACTGGTCACAGCCCAGCCAGAATCCCGGCGCGGAGGCGGGGGCCGGGGCAGAGGCCGGGGCGGGGGCCGTCTCCGCCCGCCACCCGGTGGGGGCGGCCAGGCGGCGCAGAGGGTCGGTCTCCATCGGGTCGTGCGGCACCAGCCAGGGCGCGGCGACGGCGACGACGACGAGCAGGCCGATCCCGGCCAGGCTGAGCCGCCCCGTCCAGGACAGGTGGCGCCACAGGTCGCCCCTTCCCTTCGCGCCCTGCATGCCGGCGTCCTCCTTTCCTGGCCAGCCCTAGCCCGCCGCGCCGAACAGCTCGTCGCGGATTCGCGGGTTGACCCAGGCGTAGACCAGGTCGAGCAGGAAGTTGACGAACACGAAGATGAACGCCGAGAACAGCACCACGCCCTGGATGACCGGGTAATCGCGCTGAAGGATGGCATCCATGGCGAACCGGCCCAGCCCGGGCACGTCAAAGATCGTTTCGACGATCACCGACCCGTTCAGAAAGCTCGACAGGTCGAGGCCGATGACCGTGATGATCGGGATCAGCGCGTTGACCAGCGCGTGCCGGAACAGGATCCGCACGGGCGGCACCCCCTTGGCGCGCGCCGTCCGGATGAAGTCCTGGTTCAGCACCTCGATCAGACTGCTTCGCACGATGCGCGCCAGGAAGGCGGCCGACCGCACGCCGAGCGTGAAGGCGGGCAGAACCAGCGGCCACCACGCGTCGCCGACCCGGTAGGCCGAGGTCGGAAACCACTTCATCTTGCCGGCCAGCACATACAGAAAGACCAGGCCGAACAGGAAGATGGGAATGCTGATGCCCGCCACCGAAAAGACGGTGCAGAGCCGGTCGACCACCCCGCCCCGGTACATGGCGCCCAGGATGCCCGCCAGCAGGCCGAGACTGATCGAGAAGGCCATCGCCATCAGGGTCAGCTTGAACGTGTAGGGAAACTTCTCGACGATCGAGTCGGCCACCGGCTTGTCGCTGACCGCCGACCGCCCCAGGTCACCCGCCGCCAGCCGGCCGAGATAGCTCAGGAACCGTTCGTGCAGGGGCCGGTCGAGGCCCATCTCGTGCGCGATGCGGGCGATCGCCTCGGGCGAGGCGCGCGGCCCGGCCAGCGTCTGGGCCGGGTCGCCCGGGACCAGGTAGAGCACGACGAAGGCGATGGCCAGGATGCCGAAGATGACCGGCACCGTGCCGAGCAGTCGCCGCAGGGTGAATTCAAGCATGCCAGGAACCGCTCAGGGAAGGGGCAACCCGGACCCGGCCGCCGCCCGCGGCCGGCCTCGCCCCGCCAGGACGGGGACCGTCCCCCGGCCGCCGCCCGCGGCCGGCCTTG
>CAZKPI010000586.1:0-3693 GCA_964554555.1 uncultured bacterium | reverse complement strand
TCGAGGAGCGGCCGGAGCTGACCGCGACCACCGACCAGGACGGGCGGTTCCTCATCGCCCGCGTGCCCGCCGGCTCCTACCACGTGATCGCCGAGCTGACCCGGGGTTCCATCATCTACAAGCAGAGGTCCGACCTGGTGACCCTGACCGGCGAGGTCGGGACCTTCCAGATGGGTTCCCCCGTCCTGCTGGCGGCGGCCAACCGCCGGACGACCCTGGTGGCGCGCAACCGGGTCGACGGGACCGGTCTGCCGGGCGTCAACCTCACCCTGTGGGGCCGACCCTACACGACCGGGCCCGACGGCGTGGTGGAATTGGGGCCCCTGCCGGAAGGGGTCTGGCCGGTCGCCCTGACCGCCACCGGCTTCAAGCCCCGCAGTATCCTGCTGGGGTTCACCCCGCGGCGACAGCAGGTGACCGAGGTTGCCCTCACCCCGCTGACGGCGGCTGATTCCAACCAGGCCCCGGTGGTCGAGGTGGAACGGAGCTTCACCGTCCTGCGCACCAACGAGACCGGCGGCCTGGCCGCCATTGGCCTCGACCCCGAAGGCGACGCGGTGACCTACACCTGGGAGGTCATGGGCGGGACCCTCAGTTCTACCAAAGGGCCCACGACGATCTTTACCGCCCCCCCCACTCCCGGGACCGCACGAGTGATCGTCGTGGGAAAGGATGCGAATGGCGGCACCGGACGCTGTGTGATGGATTTCGACGTGACGGAAGGGGGTTCCCTGCCGAATCCGGGCAACCGCCTGCCGTGGCCCGCCTCCCGCCCCTACCCGGCCGATGGCGCGGAAAACCAGGGGATCAGCGTGGTGTTGAACTGGACCGGGGAGGACCCGGACGGCGATGCCCTGACCTACGAGGTCCGGTTCGCCTCGTCGGGGAGTGCTCTGGCCACGGTCGCCAGCTTCGCCGTGAAGCCGGTCTGGGAAGTCACCGGCCTGGCGCCCTACACCACCTACTTCTGGCAGGTGGTCTGCCGCGACCCCTTCGGCGGAACCAGCCAGAACAACCCGACCTGGCGCTTCTCGACCGGCGACGGGACCAACCGGCCGCCCAACCCCCCGCTCTATCCCCTGCCGCCCGACCTGGCCGTCGACCAACTGCCCAACCTGCGGCTGGCCTGGACCGGGGGTGACCCCGACCCCGGCGATGCCCTTTCCTACGAGATCTGGCTCGGCACCACGAGCGAACGGCTGACCCTGGCCACAACGACCACCGCCGCGGCGGGGGCCGTGACGGGCCTGGAGCCGGGGCGGCGCTACTACTGGCAGGTCGTCGCCCGCGACGGTCGCGGCGGCGTGGCGGCCGGTGAGGTCTGGCGGTTCGACACCTGCGGGACCCCCAACCGTCTGCCGGATGCCCCCCAGCCGGCCTCCCCCGCCGACGGGGCCGCCGGCATCGATCTGAACCCGCGCCTGGCCTGGACGGCCACCGACCCCGACGGCGACCCGCTCCTGTTCGACGTCTATCTGGGAACCGCCGCCCCCCTGGCCCTGGTGGGCAAGGATCTGGTCAGTCCCAATGTCGCCGTGGCGAGGCTGGCCCCGAACACCACCTATTTCTGGCAGGTGGTGGTGCGCGATGGCAAAGGCGCGGTGAATCCACAGCCTGTCGTCTGGTCGTTCCGCACCAAGACCCCGGCCAACGGGGCCCCCGTCTTTGCCGGGGCGCCCACCCCGGCGGACGGGGCGACGCAGGTGGCCACCCAGCCATTGCTGGCCTGGACGGCCACCGACCCCGACGGCGACCCGCTGACCTTCGATCTCCTGCTCGATCCAGCCTCGCCGCCGGTCGCGGTGGCGGTACAGGGCGTCACCAATGGCTGGTGGAGCCTCCCGGTCGGACTGGCGGCCGGCCAGGTCTACCAATGGCAGGTGGTGGCCCGCGACGGACGCGGGGGAGACACGCTGTCTCCCGTCTGGCGGTTCACCACGGCCACCACCCTCGACGAGAAGGCCCCGACCCTGGTGTCGGTTCGGCCGGCCTCGGGAGCGACGGGAGTGCCTCTGAACCAGTCGATCGACCTGGTCTTCAGCGAACCCATGAAGCGGCTGACCGTCGAGGACGGCCAAAGCGTGACGGCTTCCCCGCCCGTGGGGTTCACCTACGTGTGGGATTCCCCCTCAGAGGTCCGGATCTTCCCCGATGCGTTCTGGGCGACCGGTTCCTACCACGTGATCAGCCTCGCGGCCAACCGGATGCGCGACCTGGCCGACAACCTCCTGCCGACCGGCCGGACGTTCGGATTCACCGCGGCGGCCGACCTTCCCGTGCCGGCCGGCCTGCGCTCGGCGGGCTTTGCCCTGGCCGCGGCCGCCGGCGAGAGCCTGGCGGTGAGCGTGCCGGGCCTGCCCTGGGGGAAGACGGTGCGGGTGGCCGTGGTGGGCGAAGAGGCCACCGCCACGCTGACCATCATCGGTGACCGGGCCGCCCCGGCCCCCGCGGCCAGTCTCGCCCGAGCATCTGCTCCGGAAGCGGCCTTCCGCGAGCTGGAAGGCCGTCTCCCCGTGCCGGTGCTCCCGCTGAGGGCGGCGGTGGCGGTGCCCGCGCCCGAGGTGGGCTCCTATCGCACCTTTTTCGTCCCCGCCTTCCAGGGGCTGGCGACCACCACGCCCTATCCCCGCAACAAGGTGGAGGCGGTCTGCTGGGGCGCCACCGACCGCACGCTGATCTACGTCGACCGGCGGGTGCCGCTCCGCGATTTCACGGCCATCACCGGAATGCGGGGCTGGCTGGAGGAGGTGGTGCGGCCGCGCCTGGGCGACTTCCTCGGGGCGGAACCGCCGCTGGGGCCCGACAACGACGCCCGCCTCACCATTCTGTTCACCGACGCGATGCATGGGCAGATGTTCGGCCTGTTCAACGCGGCCGACCTGTTCGTGGCGAATGCCGGCGACCCGGCCCTGCGCGAGAGCAACCAGCGGAAAATGCTGTACGTGCGGTTTACCGCCGACACGGGCAGTCAGAGGGGGGCGGCCGCCCACGAGTATGCCCACATGGTCCAGTATTGGGAAAAGCGGGCGCGGGCGGCGGCGGGCGTCGTCGAGGAGACCTGGCTGAGCGAGGGGATCGCGCAACTGGCCGAGGAGATCTGCGGCTACGGCCCCGCCCAGGGCAACCAGCGCCTGGCCGCGGCGGTCAAGGTCTCCCTCGAAGGGTTGCGGACCCTTCCCGTGACGTCCTGGAGCGGGGCGGCGAGTTACGGTCTGAGCTACCTGTTCGCGCGGTTCCTGACCGAGGGCGGGCGCTATGCGACGACCACCCGCGAAGCCACCCGGGCCCTGGTGCAGACCGCAACGGTCGGCCGGGCCAACGTCACCACGCTGGCGAAGGAGCCCTTCGGCCTTGTGTTGGGCCGGTTCGCCGTCAGTCTCCTGCTGAACCGCTGGAACGCCGCCGGCGCGGCCGACTACGGACTGCGCGGCCTCGATCTGGCGGGGACCTACGGCGAGGTCGCCTGGCCGGGCGTTCCCATCGACGAGGCGGCGGCCGCACCCGGAACCGAGGCCACGGTTCCGGCCGGCGGGATGGGCTTCTTCCGGCGGGTGTCGACGGGCGGCACCGTGGACGTGCAGATCACCAACCTGACCGCGCCGGTGCGCGCCTGGTTCCTGGACGAGCGGCGGTAGAGGCGGCGGCCGCCGGCCGTCAGGACCGGGAGCCTCTCTGCATCAGGAGTTCCACGAT
>CAZKPI010000585.1:2291-3697 GCA_964554555.1 uncultured bacterium | reverse complement strand
CCTGCACGGCATCTGGATCGGCACCGCCGAAAACCCGGCGCCGCCGCCGGAGGAACCGGCTCCTGGAGCGGACCGCCCAGGGGCAGGCGGCCCCCCGGGAGACCGGGCGGCCGCGCCCCCGGACAGCGGCACCCCGGCGGAAGTCGCCGCCGCCCATGCCGCTCCGCCCGCGGCGGGGGTTGAATCCCCTGCCGACAGCGGCCGGCCGGTCGTCTTGTACTCGCATGGAAATGGCGGCAATCTGGCGTTTGTCCTGCATCAGCTCGCCACGCTGGCCACCCTGCCGGTGGACCTGTTCGCCTACGATTACCGCGGGTTCGGACAAAGCGAGGGGACGCCCGACGTCCCGGGCTCGATCCGGGACGGCGAGGCGGCCTTGCGGTACCTGACCGAGGTGCGGAAGGTCCCGCTCGAGCGGATCATCCTGTACGGGTTCTCGATCGGCACCGGCATCACCATGGGGGTCGCCCGCCCGCACCTCGACCGCATTGGCGGCATCGTTCTGGAGGCGGGCATCTCCAGCCTCCGCGAAAAGGCCTATTCCCTGTTCTGGATCTTCGGCCCCCTCGTGCTGACCGACGATTTCCCCAACTCGCAGATCCTGGGCGGCTACCACGGGCCTCTGCTGATCGTCCACTCCAAGGACGACGAGGTCAACCGGTACGTCAACGCCGAACGCCTGTTCGCGGCCTGCCCCTCGACCAACAAGAAGCTGTTGTCCCTGACCGGCGCCCGCCACAACGACGCCATCCACGGACGGCCGGAGTATCTCGCCGCCTGGCGCGACCTCCTTGACCGCCGGCGCCGGTAAACCCCTCCCTGTCCGCGTTCCCGGAAGGCGGGCCCGGTTCCGGCCCCGGCCCCGGCAGGCGGGGAGGGGGACGGCGGCGTGGCCCGGGACGATCGGTCAGGGGAGCCCCGGGGCCTCGCTCGACATGACTCTCCGGTGCGGCAGGCCGCGCCGAAAGCGAGGTTCAGCGGAGCACGGCCGGACCGCGCAGGGCCGCACCCGTCGCCGACTCCGGATGGGCCGCCACTGCCGCGGGCGGGCCCGCCGCCACCAGCCGTCCGCCTTCCTCCCCGCCGCCGGGGCCGAGGTCGATGACCCAGTCGGCCCGCCGGATCACCTCGAGGTGATGCTCGACGACGACCAGCGAATGGCCGGCCGCCGTGAGGTCAGCAAAGACCTGGAGCAGGCGGGCAACATCGGCCAGGTGCAGTCCGGTGGTCGGCTCGTCGAACAAAAACAGGCACGGGCCAGCGGAGGAGGGCGGCCCCGCCGGGCCTTCGGGGGGGGCCGGCCGGCCCCGCCGGGCCCGCGGGGGGGTCCCGGTGCTGACGGGGGTCCCCCGTCCCGCGGCCTCGGCGTGCAAGGCAAGCGCCAGCCGCAACCGCTGGCGTTCGCC
>CAZKPI010000585.1:0-2281 GCA_964554555.1 uncultured bacterium | reverse complement strand
GGACAGGGTGTCGGTGGACCGGCCCAGGGCCAGGTGGCCGAGTCCTAGCTTCATCAGGGGCTCGAGACAGCGGATCACCGCTGGCTGGTCGGCCAGCCGGGGAAGGAGATCGGCGACGGGAAGGGCGAGCAGGTCGGCGGGGGAATGGCCCCGGTAGCGGCAGGCCAGGATCTCCGGCCGGAAGCGGGTGCCGCCGCACTCTTCGCAGACCAGGCGGACCCCGGCCAGGAAATCGAGGTCGACCGTCTGGCCGCCCTGACCCTGGCAGGCCTCACAGCGGCCCGCCCCCCCAAATGGCGAGAAGGCGGCGGCGGCAAGGCCCTGGCGACGGGCCTCGTCGGTGCGGGCGAACAGGTCGCCGAGGGGGCCGAGGGCCCCGATCAGGGTGCCGACCAGACTGCCGGCCGTCCCGGCCGGGAGGGTCTGGTCGACCAGGACCACCCGGTCGAATGGCCGCCCGGTTCCGCCTGCCTCGGCCAACCCCGCCGGGCGGCCGGCCACCTTGAAGGAGCGGCAGGCCACCGGGTGACCGGCGCGGGCGGAGGGGAGCAGGACCTCCTCGACCAGGGTGGACTTCCCCGACCCGGAAACCCCGGTCACCACCACCAGCCCGCCCAGGGGGATGTCGAGATCGAGGCCGCGCAGGTTGTGCCGGCTGGCCCCCCGGATGGCGATTCCCGGCCATAGCAGGGCGCGCCCCTCCCCCTGGGGCCAGGGGGCGGCCCCGCCGAGCCAGCGGGCCGTCAGACTGGCGGGGTCAGCCAGGAGGGAGGCCGGGGTTCCCTGCGCCACCACCCGCCCTCCGGCGGTCCCCGCACCGGGCCCCATCTCGATGAGATGGTCGGCCGCCCGGATCACCTCGGGGTCGTGCTCGACGGCGACGACGGTGTTGCCCTGGTTCTTCAGGGCCTGCAGGAGCCCGAGGAGGCTGGCGGTGTCGCGGGGGTGCAGGCCGATCGTCGGTTCGTCGAGGACGTAGGTCACCCCGGTCAGATCGGCGCCCAGGCGGCTGGCCAACAGCAGGCGGCGGAACTCGCCGCCGGACAGGCTGGCCGTGGTCCGGTCCAGCGTCAGGTAGCCCAGGCCTGCCTGGCACAGGGCCGCCAGGCGGGGAGCCAGCTCCCGCAGAAGGGGCTGGGCGACGGCGGCCGCCGCTCCCCCGGGCGGGGAGGCGGGGTCAGAGGCGAACCCGGGAACGGCCGCCGGAGAGGCCGGCGCCGCACCGGCTGGCGCGCCGGATTCCCCTTCGATCCACGAGCGGACCATCGCGGCCAGGCGCCCCACCGGCAGGCGGCACAGGCCGCCCAACGTCAGGCCTTGCCAGCGCACGGCCCGGAACTCGGACTGCAGGCGATCGCCCTGACATTCGGGACAGGGAAGGTCGGTCATCACATCGGTCATCGCCTCGCCCCGGTGATCGGCCCGCTTGCGGTCGAATTCCTCTTCGACCAGACGGCGGAGACCGGGCCAGAGGGTTTCCAGCCGGTGCTCCCCTTCCCGCCGCCCGCGGCGGAACCGCCAGGTCACCCGGAACACCCGGTCGCCGCACCCGTCGAGGGCCACCGCCCGGGCGGCGGGGGACAGAGCCTGCCAGGGCAGGGAGAAATCGTGGCCGAGGTCGCGGCCCACGGCGGCCAGGGTCGCCACGTAGCGGCCGTCCCGTTCCCCGTAGAAGCGCCCGGTGCGGGTGCCGTCCAGCGCCCCGTCGAGCAGGGACCGGTCGGGGCGGGTGACCAGACGGTCGGGGTCACAGACGGTCACCAGGCCCATCCCATGGCACCTTGTACAAGCACCGGAAGCATGGTTGAACGAGAACAGGCGGGCGGTCAGGGCGGCAACGCCGGAAAAATGGCCGGCGGGGCAGGCCGACCCGGCCAGAACCGCTCCGCACCGGGGACAGTGCCGGACCCCCGCCCGCGACCAGAGGATGCGGAGCAGGTCGAGGCACCCCGTCTGGGTGCCCACCGTCGACCGCGGACTGCCCCCGCCCCGGGCGGCCCCGATGGCAATCACCGGCGTGAGCCCGCGGGCCCCCGCCAGGGGAGGCCGTTCCATCTGCTCCGCGAACCGCCGTGCATAGGCCGACAGCGACTGCACGTACCGGCGGTGGCTCTCGGCCAGCAGGGTGCCCATCACCAGCGAGGACTTGCCACTGCCCGACACCCCGGTCACCACGGTGAACCGGCCCCGCGGGAAGGCGACATCGACCGCACGCAGGGAATGGGTCGAGACCCCTTCCAGGCAGAGACTGCCTTCCGGGGCGCGCCGCCGCGGCCGCGGC
>CAZKPI010000584.1:292-3699 GCA_964554555.1 uncultured bacterium | reverse complement strand
CATGTCCCCCGAATTCCGAATTCCCGAATTCCCAGTTCGGTATCATGTCCCCGGAATTCCGGAATTCGGAATTCCCGCCCGAAAAAATGCCTCCCGCTGGACGAGGCCATCCCCGGGGCGGGCGGCCGCGAAGGGAATCGGGATTCAGGCGGTGTCCTGGAATCAGCGCTGGGCGGCGCGGGCTTCCAGCCAGAGGCCTGCCTGGGTGTCGATCGCGGTGATCCGTTCGGGCGGCCAGTTTTCGACAGACGGGTGCAGGGCGACCTCACAGGTGGAAAAAGTGTCGCGGAGCACTTCCTGGAAAAACGCCAGCGCGACGATCTTGAGAAGGTCGTCGAGACTGCCGGGGGGGAAAGTCTGCGCCAGCAGGGCCATCGCCAGGCGCGCCAGGATCTGCACGTTCCGCACATCGGCGGCCGGCCGTTCCCACAGAATGGAGCAGGCCTCCGCCCACCGCTCGCCTTCTATCGCCGCGGCGAACCGGGCCTGGATCTCGGTTCCGGGCAAGGAATCACCGGCCGCGGGGCCGGGAGCCGCGGACCGCTTGGCCGCGAACTCGAGTAATGACCCGAGATTGCACAACCCCTCAGGGTGTTCCTCCTCCCCTTCATGCCAGACCGCCATGGCCTCGGTGACCAGGCCGGCGTGGTACAGGGCAAGACCGAGAAGATGGCAGTGATGGCGGCTGTTGCGGGCCTTGGGCGGCCGGGGCAGTTCCTCCAGAAGGCGGCGGGTGGTCGCCCAGTCCTCTCCCTGCGCGGCCTTTTCGGCGGCCAACAGCCGGCCCACCCGGGAGTCGGGATGGTTGTGCACGAGCCAATCGGTCAGGGCATGTGCCTCGTCGGACAAAGGGAGTCGTTCCAGAGCGTCCCGGAAGGCGAGAATGTCCTCGGGAGGATGCCGCCCCGGAACCTTCATGTCGCGGATCATGTTCTGAACCTTCCGGTGGTTCAGAGCGACCAGGGTGGATAGGAAATCCTGGACCTGTTCCGGGGTTTCCGACCGGAATCGGCAGAAAAGCCGCTTCCCATGCAGGACAGGAACACTGGGCACCGGGACCGAGGGGTGGTGCGGGGTGAGCGCCGGTGCGGTCGAACCGAGAGTGACCGCCTGCAGACGGCCGCCTCTCCAGCTCATCGCGGTGACTCTCCGTATTCCCGGTTCCGGCAGGAGCATGCACTCCCGAGGAACCTCCAGCCTGAACTCCTGGACCCATCGGGCCTCGATCAGACGAAAGGCGGCCAACTCCATCCGCAGGCCTTGTTCGAGGGAGATGCCCATCCGCACGTACACGAGGCCTGTTTCCAAGGACGTGAATGCTTCGTGTTCCATCTCCCCGTCCGAGCCTTCGATGGGGAAGGGCGGGACCGCCTGCCCGGCGTGAGGGCGGATCTCGAGGGAAACGGTAGGGGGGTAATCCTGGTCGGAATGGGTCAGGAAGACGAAATCACGACCGTTGGGATGGATGGTGCTCGCGTGGATGGCTATTTCCCGTGGGAAGGGGAATGAACCGAGGGGTTTCCCGGAGGCCGAAAGCACCACCATTCCCCCTTCGGGAAAGCGGTCCACGGTGAAAAGGAGCCCCTGACTGCCCGGCAGGGGCTTGAGAATGCCGGAGACGGGAACCTTGCAGGACGGCTTCCGGCCATCCAGATCCAGGATCTCCAGAAAGTGGTGGAAGTCCGGGCCGTGCCGACGATGGTCGATCCAGATGAGGCGTTCCTCGGGAACCAGGAACGCGTTTTCGACAATGGCCTGCTCCGGAACGAAAGTGGAGGCGGACAACCAGGACCGGATGGCGGGAGGGGAGAGGGTGATTTCCAGGAGATCACCATTCTCCCCTGTGACCCAGAGTGAGCCGTTGCCGAAGGTGAGGTCCATGATCTCGACCGGACGGGGCGTGCGCATGACCAGGGCCTTTTGGCAGGTCTGGGTTTCTTTCGAGAACAGCCGCAGGAACACCCATCGGCGGTGACTGCTGGCCACGACGAGGGTCTGGCCGTCAGGAAGCACGACGGCCGGCTTGCCGAAGCCGATTTCGTGCAGGCCCAGGGAGGCGAAGAAGGGGGGAAGGTCCTGGCAGGGCGTTTCGGTCAGGCACCAGGTCTTGGCCAGCGCCGCTTCGTGGTCGGCCGCCCGGGCCCGCCAATCGTCGGCCTGGGCGGGGTCCCCGGCGGTCGTCAGCTCCCCGGCCAGGCGCCGGGCGGCGAACAGGTCGCCCCGGTCGCAGGCGGCGGCATATCGGCGGGTCAGGCGGTCCCAGGCCTCCAGGGTTTCGGCGCGGCGGCGGAGGTTTTCGAGGCGCTCCTGGTCCGGCGGGGGAAGGAGGGCGGCCGCTTCCCGGTCCAGGCGGTCCAGGGCGGAGCGGGCTTCGGAGAGGCGGCTGGCCTCGAGGTGCCGGGCGGCGTCGGACAGGGCTTCCCGGGCCTGGGCCGCCCGGATGTCCCGCTGTCTGGCGCTCGCCCGCCGGGAGAGTTCACGGGCTTCGGGCAGGGCCTGCAAAACGTCGGCATGGGGGGCGAGGAGGGCCAAAACCCGCTCCGGCGGTGCGTCTGCGTCCATGGCCTGGGCGGCTTCGCTGAGGGCCTGGACCGCTTCGACGAGGGCATCCGGGCGGGCGGCGGGGCGGGGGAAGGCCAGACGTTCCAGCCAGGGAAGGCGAGGATCGGCGGTCTGCCCGCGGAGCATCTGCCGGTGGGGTTCCGGCAGGTCGAGATACTGCCGGAGGCCGTCGGTACCAGGGGGGGCGGCGAGAAGGTCGGCCGCCCGGCGGACCATCTCCGCCGCCCGCCGCGTCTCGGCGGCCGTCTGGGCGGCTTCGAGGCGCGCCTGCAGAGCATGGTGGGGCGCCCCCGCGGCGATGGCGCGGCGCAGGGCATCCGCCTCCCGGGCCGGGTCATCGAGGCGGCGGGCGGCTTCCGCGGCGTCCAGGCATGACTGGATCCGTTCCTGGCGCTGGCGGGCCTCGATCTCCCGGAGGACCTGGACGGCGGTCCGGTTGCCGGGATGGGCGGCCAGCAAGGCCTCGGCCAGGGCCTGAGCCTGCGGCAGGCGTCCCTCGGCCAGGGCTTGCCTGACCGGCTGTTCGAGCGGGGCCAGGCGGTCGGCTTCGGCCGCCCGCAGGGCTTTCCGGAGGGTCTCGCGTTCCTCGCGCCAATCGGCGGGGTCGAGGTCGGGGCGATCCTCGCGCTCGTCGAGCTCGCGCAGGCATTGCCCTGCCCGTTCGAGATCGCCCTGCTCGAGGAAGCCCCGTCCGGCCGCCAGCAGAACCTCGGCCGGGGCCGGCAGTCCGGCGCGTCGGGCCCGGGCCAGGGCGTTGGCCGGACGCCCGGCCCGGGTCTCGGCCAGGACGAGGAAGGTGGTCACCCGCGGATCGGCGGCGACGGTCGGGGGGAGGTTGTTGCCGA
>CAZKPI010000584.1:0-282 GCA_964554555.1 uncultured bacterium | reverse complement strand
GCTCGTAATCGGCCAGGTGATCGACGAACAGCTCGAGGAGCAGGAGGGCGGCCGCCGGATCGGCAGGCGCCGCCTTCAGGGCCGCCCGGCCGCAGGATTCGCAGGTTTCGAAATCATAGGCGGCCAGCGCCTGGCGGCCGAGTTCCAGGGCCTCGCCGGGATCGGCGGGGCGGCGGGCGGCCGGGGGTCCGGCGGCGGCGCCAGCCGGCGTGGGGGTCTCCGGGAGGTGGGCTGGCGGGAGCCGGGCGGCCCCTCCTGGGGGCCGCACCCGCCCGCCGTCCC
>CAZKPI010000583.1:0-3700 GCA_964554555.1 uncultured bacterium | reverse complement strand
ACGGCGCGATGGCCCGCCTCCTGCTCGGCGGTTCGGCCGGCCGGCCGCCCCTGCAGACCCCGCTCGACCGGCTCGCCGAGCTGATCGGCGACGCCTGGGACTGCGGCGGACCTCGCTCGACCAACTGTTCCGCCTGCGCGGCCGGGGCCATGGCGGTGGGCGAGGCCTTCACGGCCCTGCGCGCGGGACACGGCGAACTGGCGCTGGCGGGCGCGGCCGACAGCATGCTCAACCCCCTGGGGTTGGGCGGGTTCAGCCTCCTGCGCGCCCTGTCGATGAACCGCGACCGTCCGGAAGCCGCCTGCCGTCCGTTCGATGCCGGCCGCGACGGCACCGTCCTCGGCGAGGGCGCCGCCTTCCTCGTCCTGGAAACGCTTGGCCACGCCCGCGCCCGCGGGGTCAGGCCCCTGGCCGAGATCCTCGGCTTCGGCACCTCGCTCGACGCCTACCGGGTGTCCGACCCCGACCCCGGCGGCCGCGGCGCCGTGCTCGCCATGCGCGCCGCCCTGGCCGACGCCGGCCTGGCCCCCGACGCCATTGACGTGGTCAACGCCCACGGCACCGGCACCCCGAAGAACGACGTCACCGAGACGCTGGCCATCAAAGAGGTGTTCGGGGACCACGCCCGCCGGATCCCTGTCCATGCCGTGAAGTCGATGACCGGCCACATGATCGCCGCCAGCGGCGCGGTCGAGGCGCTGGTCTCGGTGCTCACCCTGCGCGACGGCCTGGTTCCCCCCACCATCAACCTCGACACCCCCGACCCCGAATGCGACCTCGACTACGTGCCCGGCCGGGCCCGCCCCTGCCCCGCCCGCACGGTGCTGTCGAACTCGTTCGCCTTCGGCGGCCAGAACGCCTCGCTGATCTTCGGGGCCATCCCGGAAGGAGACCGTCCATGACCGACCAGGAAATCTTCGAGAAACTGCAGGGCCTGCTGAAGAACGTGCTCGGCATCAAGCCCGAGCAGGTCCGGCCCGAGAGCGTGCTGGTGACCGACCTCGGCGCCGAGTCAATCGACCTGCTCGACCTCAGCTTCCTGATCGAGGACACGTTCGGCATCACCATCGAGCCGAACGAGTTCGAAAAGGAGGTGAGGAGCCGCCTCCCCGGCGGAGTGTTCGAGAAGGAGGGCGCCCTGACCCCCGAAGCCCTCGAGGAATTGAAGCGCGCCCTGCCCGAGGTCGACCACGCCCGTCTGGTGCCGGGGTTCCGCAAAGCCCAGATCCCTTCCCTGCTCACCGTCTCGGTGTTCGTCCGCCTGATCCGGCGCAAGCTCGAAGCCCCCAGGCCCCCGGCGCCATGAAGCTCCGGACTCTCGACCGGATCACCGCCTGGGAGGCGGGGAAGCGGGCCGCCGGCCGCAAGGCGGTCTCGTTCGAGGAGTATTGCCTGCGACAACCGCTCGGCGAGCCGGAACGCCTGCCCGAGTCGCTGGTTCTGCAGGCCGCCTTCGAACTGGCCAACTGGCTGGTCATCCTGTCGAGCGGGTTCAACCAGGCCGCCCGGCCCGCGGCCGCGGGGCGGGTCGAGTTCCCGGGACCCCTCGGGCCCGGCGAGGTGATGGACCTGACCGTCGAGGCCGTGGACCTGACCACCGACCGCCTGGTCTTCCACGCCGCCGGCACCGTGGGTGACCGCCCGGTCCTGCGCTGTGACCGCGGCGAGGCGGAACTGGTCCCCCTGGCTTCCCTCGAGGATCCCGCCGACCGCCGCACCCTGTTTTCCGAGATCGCCGCGATCGAGGCTGGCGGAAGCCCCACGTGAAGACGCCGGCCCGACAGCCCGATCTGGTCTTCCACGGCGACCCCGCGCCGGCCGCCGCCGCCCTGGCCCGCTTCGTGCGGCGGGGCTGTCCCGACCGGCTGTTCGAGTACCACAGCCCCGACCCCGACCCCGCCGACAACTGCCTCTGTTTCTTCGAATACGGCACGGCCGCCGGGGCGGCCTGGGCCTCCCTGCGCTACACCCTGCTGTCGCTGGCCTACGCGCAACCCTTTTCGACGCCCAAGCGGCTGGCCCTGCGCCTGTTCGGGGCGACCATCCATCCCACCGCCTACCTGTCGCCCGGCCTGTTCGTCGACCCCCTGTTTCCCTCCCTGCTGACCATCGGCCCCGGCGCTCTGCTCGGGGTGGGCGTGCGCATCGCCCTGCACGAGCACGCCGGCTCGCGGTTCCGGGCCGGCCGGGTCACCATCGGCCGCGGAGCGACCATCGGCGCCGATGTGAAGATCGGCTGTGGGGTCGAGATCGGGGAATACGCCCAGCTGGCGGTCGGCGCCGTGGTCCTGCGCGACGTGCCCCCCCGCGCCGTCGTCATCGGCAACCCCGCCCGCCTCGTCCGCCGGCTCGACCCATGAGCCGCCTGGCCCCGCCCTGCTCAGCACCGCCGGTCCCCTCCCGTCTTCGCGCCTGGCCTCCTGACGCCGGTAGCCGGGACGTGCCCGTCCGATGAACCTGGCGCTGAAGTTCCTGGCCCACCAGGTGCTGGCCGCGGCGGGCCGGCAGACCTTCCGGTTCCCTTTCGGGGCCTACTTCTACCTGACCTACCGCTGTAACCTGCATTGCCGCTATTGCGACGGCGGCAGTGGCCGGCCCTTCCCCGAGATGACCTCGGCCGAGATCCCGCCCGCCGCGTGGGCCAGGGTCATGGCCGCGATCCGGCCGCACACCGACGTCCTGCTGTTGTCCGGGGGCGAGCCGCTCCTCTACCCGGGCTTCCGCCAGGTCGCCGCCGACGCGCGCCGCCTCGGTTTCTCCTTCCTGTCGCTCAACACCAACGGCCTCCTGCTCGAGCCCGACATTGTCGAGGCCGTCGACGCCATCATCATCAGCCTCGACAGCCTTGACCGGGAGCGGTCGGACCGCCTGTGGAACCGCGCGGGGGCCACCGACCGGGTTCTGCAGGTGCTGGAGGACCTGGCCCGCCGCCCCCATCCCAGCGTCATGGTGAACAGCGTCATCCTGCCCGACAACCTGGCCGACGTCGAGGCCGTGCTCGACTTCTGCATCGACCGCGGCATCACCTTCTCGGCCGGTCCCGCCCTCGAACGGACGCGGCCGGTCCCCGGCCTCGCCGGCAACCCGGGCTACCACCGCCTGATCGGCCGGATCCTGGCCGCCAAGCGGGAAGGCCGGCGCATCGCCGCCACGGTCGACTACCTGCGGGATGTGGCGCGGTTCCGGCCCTTCGTCTGTCATCCGCTCCTGGTCTGGCGCGTCTGCCCCGACGGCTCCCTCGTCTTTCCCTGCAGTCGCCTCCACCGGACGATCGGCTCCCTGACCGACGGTGCCGATCCCGTCGGCCTCTTCACCCGCGCCGCGGGGGGCCCGTTCTTCGAAACGCGGTGCGGTGAAGCCTGCCCGCTGTCCTGTTACATGGACACCTCGGCGATGATTCGGCGCCCGCTCGGACTCCTGCGGGAAGGCCTGGCCCGCCTGCGGACCTTCTCCCGCGGCCACCGGATGATCTACTGAGGGGAATGGCCGATGGCCCCAACCCTGGCCGACCGCGCCGCCGCCCGCCTCACCGCCCTCGGCACCAGGGTCTCGCTCGGCCTGGCCCTGACCCGGCCCCGGCTCACCCTTCTCGCCGGGTTCCTTCTCACCATCGCCCTGGGCTGGCCGGCCATCAACAACACCTTCGATTACGACCTCCGCGCCCTGTTCGGGGGCAGTGGGGAAGTCTTCGACCGGTTCG
>CAZKPI010000582.1:1432-3701 GCA_964554555.1 uncultured bacterium | reverse complement strand
TTCGACCTGGTCGGCATCCCCCCCGCCCCCCGCGGCATGCCCCAGATCGAGGTGACGTTCGACATCGACGCCAACGGCATCGTCAATGTCTCGGCGAAGGATCTCGGCACCGGCAGGCAGCAGCAGATCACGATCACCAGCTCCCACGCCCTCACCAAGGCGGACATCGAACGGATGGTCGAGGAGGCCAAACGGTTCGCCGCCGACGACGCGAAGGTCAAGGAGGACATCGAACGGAAGAACCAGGCCGAAAGCCTGATCTATTCGACCGAGAAGACCCTCAAGGAGCTCGAGGGGAAGGTTCCGGCCGACCTGCGCGCCGGCATCGAGGCGAAGAAGGACGAGCTGAAGCGTCTGCTGGAGCGGAACGACACCGCCGCCCTGCCGCGGGCCATCGAGGAACTGACCCAGGCCACCCACCGGCTGGCCGAGGCCGTCTACCGCCAGGGCGGGGGCGCCCACGGCACCGCCGGCCAGGCCGGGGGCCCTGATTTCACCCGGGACCGCGGCACCGGCCCGGGCGGTGACAAGGGCGACGAAAAAGTCGTGGAGGCCGAGTTCCGCAAAGCGGCCTGAGCCCCGTCCCCCTCCCGTCCTTCCGCCGGATTCCTTACCAACCGCCTGCCTTCCCGGCAGGCGGTTCCCTTTTTCACACCCCCGCGCCCCTGCGGCAAGCCTTCAGGCAAACCCAGGGTTTTCCACCCGGCTTCCGCCTGGATGGAGAAAAATCGCCGGGTGTCACGGCTTTCCCCCTTGTGATACCATGGCGCGGGTCGGGAATCCGACCACTCTGAGAACGTGAGAACGGCGAGGTGCGGCATGAAGGCGATGCAACTCCAACCCATCGACGGCTTCCGGGCGACCGCGGGCCCGGTGGTGCTGGTGATCATGGACGGCGTGGGAATCGGCAAGCAGGACGAGAGCGACGGGGTCTACATGGCCTACACCCCGGTCCTCGACGGGTTGTTCCAGGAGCCCCTCTTCACGAAGCTCAAGGCCCACGGCACCGCCGTCGGCCTGCCGTCCGACGACGACATGGGCAACTCCGAGGTCGGCCACAACGCCCTCGGCGCGGGCCGCGTGTTCGCCCAGGGCGCGAAACTGGTCAACGAGGCGATCGCCTCGCAGAAGATCTTCGCGAGCCAGGCCTGGGGGGAAGTGAAGAAGCGGGTCGCCGCCGGAGGCACCCTCCATCTGATCGGCATGGTTTCCGACGGCAACGTCCACAGCCACATCGACCACCTGAACGCCATCCTCGACCGCGCCGCCGGCGAGGGGTTCCGGCGCGTGCGCGTGCACGCCCTGCTCGACGGCCGCGACGTCGGCGAGAAAAGTGCCTTGACCTGGTTCGAGCCCCTCGAGAAGAAGCTGGCCGGCCTGTCGGCGGGCGGCAAGGACTACCGTATCGCCTCGGGCGGCGGCCGCATGGTCACCACCATGGACCGCTACAACGCCAACTGGGGGGTGGTCGAGAAGGGCTGGAAGGCGCACGTCCTCGGCCAGGGCCGCGGCTTCCCCTCGGCCTGCGAGGCCATCAGGACCTATTATGCCGAAGACCCGAAGATCACCGACCAGTACATGGACAGCTTCGTGGTCGTCGAGAACGGCAGGCCGGTCGGCACTATCGAGAACGGCGACGCCGTCGTCTTGTTCAACTTCCGCGGCGACCGCGCCATCGAAATCTCGCGGGCCTTCGACGAGAAGGAGTTCGCCGAGTTCGACCGCCAGCGTCATCCCGACGTCTTCTACGCGGGCCTGATGCAGTATGACGGCGACGCGAAGATCCCGCACCACTACCTGGTGGAGCCGCCTGCCATCGACCGCACGCTGGGCCAGTATCTGTGCGGCAGTGGAGTCACCTCCTACGCCGTCTCCGAGACACAGAAATTCGGCCACGTGACCTACTTCTGGAACGGCAACAATTCCGGCTATATCGACGAGAAGCTGGAAACATACGTCGAGGTCCCGTCCGACAAGGTCACCTTCGACCTGCGCCCCTGGATGAAGGCCGCCGAGATCACCGACCTCGTCATCGAGGCCATCAAGGCCGGAAAACACCGGTTCATCCGCCTCAACCTGGCCAACGGCGACATGGTCGGCCACACCGGCGTGCCGATCTCCATCCGCATCGCCGTCGAGACGGTTGACCTCAGCCTGCGCCGGATCCTGCCGGCGGTCGAGGCGGCCAGGGGCGTGCTGGTGGTGACCGCCGACCACGGCAACGCCGACTGCATGTGGACCGAGAGCAAAGGGAAGCGCTCCCCGATGG
>CAZKPI010000582.1:0-1422 GCA_964554555.1 uncultured bacterium | reverse complement strand
CCCTCAACCCGGTTCCCTTCATCATCAAGGACTTCTCGGGCCATGACCGGTTCGCGATGGCCGCAGTCGACAAGCCGGGGCTGAGCAACGTCGCCGCGACCCTGTGCAACCTGCTCGGTTTCCAGGCCCCCGAAGGGTATGACCCCTCGCTGATCACCGTCCGCTGACGGCGGCCCCCGTTCGTCCCCCGCGGCCCGGAAAGCGGCTCATCGCGACCCGGGCCGCGCCGTTTCCGGGGGGCGGGTTGCCGGCCGGGGCCGGGCCATCGAGCGGCTCTGGCGGGAGTGATCGGGGGCCCCTGACCAGCCCCCTGGCCCGGCCCGCGGCCAGACCGAGGCGGGTCCGGCCAGGTTCCAAGCCATCCCGGAAAGGGTGTTCTTGCATTTTCCCGGTCGGTGAGGCAAACTGATGGAAGTGGTACCCGCCGGATCGGCCGGGGGCTGGGCGGCGGCGTGGCCGAAATCCAACCCTGGGAGGCTTCCGATGCGTCTGGTGAACCGTTCCTGCGCCCTGGTCCTGGCCCTGGCCCTGCTGTTGCTGGTGCCGGCGTTCGTTCCGGCGGCCCGTGCCGACGAAAGCCTGCCCCGCGAAACCCAGGAGCACCTGGTGGCGGCGCACGCCAAGTGGGGCGTGATCGAGGTCATCCTCGACGAACTGTTCCACCCCGACTTCCGCGGGCCCGACCATTTCCGGGCGGCCATCAGCTACTTCTGCCGGCATGTCAGCATCGTCGCCGCCCCGGCCCTCAACCGCTGGGTCATCCGGCCCGAGCGCCGCTACATCGGCCGCGATTTCGAAAGTGCGCTCGACCGCGTCCATTCCCGGCTCGAGGGGTTCGACATGGGGATCGGCTTCTGCGACAGCCCCGACACCGCCGTCTGGCAGAGGACCGCCGACAAGTTCCACGCTCTCATCAAGGAAGGGACGGCCGAGGCGAAGGCCATCTTCCGCAAGATCCCCCAGCCCCGCATCGCCATGTCGCCCGACCTCCAGCGCGAGGTGATCCGCGACGAGCTCAAGATCATCCACGCCTTCCTGGTCAACCAGGATGAGGACCACCGCTGGACCCCGGTCGCCGAAGGAGCAACCTACCCTTCCCCCGAGGAGGTGAAGCGGGTCGCGGTCCAGCACGCCCAGGTGATCCACATCACCCTGGCCATGCTGGAATACGTGCTCGCCAACCGGGCCGCCCTGCCCCGCGAGGTCCAGGAGGGCCTGACCGGCCTGCATGCCAAGCTGACCCGCGAGAAGGCCACCAGCCTGCGGGTGATCGGCCAGGGCTCCTTCGACTGGGAGAAGATGCACGACACCTTCCACCAGGTGTTCGAACGCGCCGACCGCGAAGTGGAAGGGATCCGGATGGCCTGGTGACGGTTGGGCTGGCGCCCGCCCGCCAGGCCAGGCCCCGACTGATCGGCCGGG
>CAZKPI010000581.1:919-3702 GCA_964554555.1 uncultured bacterium | reverse complement strand
CCCGCCCCGGGCACGGCCGGCGGGGCGCCGCTTCCCGCACCCCCTTCGCCGACGCCCGCCACCCCGCCGGCAATTCCCCCGGCCGAACCACGGCCCGGATGCCCGTCTGTCCCTGCCCCGGGCGGCGCCGCCTGGGCCCCGCTCTCCACCCTCCTGCTCCTGGCCTGGCTGACGGGTGCGCTCCTGCTCGCCGCCTCGTGGCGGATCCTGGCCAGCGGGGCCAGCGACCGGGCCGCCGCCCGCACCCGCCTCCTCCTGGACCAGGATCTCTCGGTCATGGAAAGCCTGCTGACGCCGGAACTCGCCATCCGGGCCCATCTGAACGACCACCTCACCGCCGCCGCCCGGGCGGGGTCGGACGGACTCGCCGCCCTGCCGTGCCGGCTGGCCGCCCTCGAGCACGACCTGCCAGGCCTGAGCTGGGCCGTCCTCCGCTTCCGGCCCCTCGCCACCTCGTCCCGGGCGGTCTTCGACCTGATCACGGCCAGCCGCGCCGGACCCGACGGCGCCTCACGCCCCATCGACCCGGCGACCATCCGCGCCCTCGACATCGGGGGCCATGCCCCGCCCGGCAGTTGGACGATCAGCGGGGCGAACCTGCTGATGGACACGGCCGGCCAGGGGTTCGGGGGAACCGAGGACTCGGTGTTCCTGCTGGCCGTGCCCGGGGAGAGCGGGACCGAGGTGACCGCCCGGGTGCGGGAAGTCGGCGAGTCGAACCTGCGGGCCGCGGCGGGGATCATGGTGCGGCAGAGCGCCGCTCCCGACGCACCGATGGTCTTTTTCGGGTGCCAGCCGCGCGACCGGCTGACGACGTGGTACCGGGCCCCCGACTGGCCGATACCGGTGATCCTGCGGGCCACCGACCTTCCCCGCCCGCTCTGGCTCAAGGCCAGGCTGAACGCCGAGACGGTGGAGACGGCCTTCTCGACCGACGGCACGACCTGGACCACAGCGGAGATCCTGCACCTGCCGGCCAGCGGACCCCGCTGGATCGGCCTGGCCGGAACCGCCCAGGCCACCGGCGTCGACAACCGGGCCGAGATGGCTGTGGTGATCGCCAGCGGGGGCCCTCCCCTCCCCTGCTCGACCGCCGCCCTCCCGCGGCTGGGCATCGCCACCCGGATGATCTTCCTGCGGTCGCTGACCGAGGCCGCGGACACCCGGGGACATCTGGAAATCGAAAACGCCTGGGATGCGGAAAGAACCGGGTTTTCCCTGACCCGGAGGGATGACATCCTGCGCGCGACCACCCTGTCGGCGCGTGTCCCGATCTTCGGAGCCGAGCGCGATTGGTTCGTGCTCCCCGTGCTGGCGCCCGGCCTGGCCCCCGCCGAGGGAGGGGTCAGCCTCCCCCCCGGCGTGGCCGAGGAGGAAGCCCGACGCCCATCCCGGCTGGGCCGGAACCTGGACGTGCGGTATCTGTCAGACGGAATCACCGGTCTGGCCCTGCTCTGGCTGCCGCCCGCGGCGACGAATGCCTCCACCGCGGCCGCCCTCCTGCCCGACCTCCTCCACCGCCGGGGAATCCGGGGCGGCGGACTGCCCCTCCAGGCCGACTGCCCCTTCCCCGCCTTTTTCACGCCGGGCTTGTCCTTGTCCGCCCTGTTGACCGGCGCAGGGTTGGCAGGGGAGCAGACCGGGGACCTGGTGGAAGGGAGCAGGGTCCTGCCGGGCGGGGAGGCTCGTCTGGTGGCCTTCCGACCCCTGGACATTCCCTCCGGGGAAGTCTTCCGGGCCAGAATCGCCCTGACCCTGACGCTGGCCTGGCTGGCCGCGGGCTTCTGGGTCCTGCTCACCGGCCAGGCCGCCGGCGGAATCCTCCGCCGGTCGCTGGTCCTCCAGCTGGCGGCCGGATGTTCCGCCGCGGTGTTCCCCATCCTCGCGCTGACCGTCGCCCTCCTCGGGCGGATGGCCGAGGAACACGGAACCCTCCTGGAATCGGAAAACCGGCGCGACCTCGAACAGCGGCTTCGGCAGATCGACGAAAGCGCCCGCCTGTTCACCGCCTGGCTGCCGCAGACCACACGCGCGGCGGCCCGGGAGACGGCCCGCTGGCTCTCACGGGCTTCCGACCTGAGCCCGGAGGCGGTCCGCCGCCATCTCGAAGGGATCTATACCCGCCTGTACCAGGACGGGGCCCCCATCAAGTCGGTCAATTTCCTCGACCCGGCCGCCCACCAGGGCGCCTTTCCGCCGCGAGAATCGGTCGGCAAGACCGACATCACTGACACCCTCCAGGTGAACGCGCTCCGGCAGAATATCCGGCGGCTGGAGGGGAAGGCATTCTTCGGCACCGCCAAGAACAGCGACCGGCCGGAAGACCTGTTGATCGGCAGTGAGCTGGAGGACAGCCGGGTGATCATCGCCCAGACCATCGGCGAGGAAGCCAATCTCCGGCTAAGCCTCGACCTCGAGTGCATCGCCACCATCAAGATCGGAACCAACCGCCAGGAGACCTACCATTCCCGCTACCTCCGCGGCTCCGACGGCCGCCGGGCGGCCCCGCCGGCCGGGAACGCCCCGCCCGGCATGAGAGGAACGGCCGCCAGCCCGCAATCGCCCCGGCCGGAGGCCGGAACCGCCTCCCGGCCCCCGCGGTCAGCAGACCGGGAAGCCCGATCCGCACCGGACCAGGATGACGACCGGCGCATGGCCCTCCTCCAGTTCCGGTGCTCCTATCCGCACCGGGTCCATCTCATGAAGGGCTGGGAACAGGCGCTCGCCGGCCCCGCCGACACCGCCGGGCCGCCTTTCGCCCTGGCGTTCTCCGAAGGTTCCCT
>CAZKPI010000581.1:0-876 GCA_964554555.1 uncultured bacterium | reverse complement strand
TGCGCTACAACGTCACGCAGGACAGCCCCCACCGGTGGTTTCTGCCCCCCGGGCCCGCCTGGCTCAACCTGCGGGCGGCCCACACGAACCAGCCCCGGTGGGAACGTTCGGGCGACGGGCCGACCGAGGTCATCCGCATGGCCTATCCCTCTCGGGAGGGAACCGACCTGATGCTGTTGGGCGAGATCGGCCTGGGCGGCCAGCGGGCGGTACTGCTGGCCGCCATCCGGCGCCAGGAAGCCCTTCTGCTGGCGGTCCTGGTCCTGACCCTGATCCTGTCGGGCTGGGCCGCCCGGGGATTTCTCGAGCCCTTGCGGACCCTCGGCGCCATGGCCGCCCGCATCGGCGAAGGAGACTTCTCCGCCCGCTTCCCCGCGGGGTACCGCGACGAGTTCGCCATCCTGGCCGAGGCCTTCGACCGGATGGCCGAGGCGGGCGAGGAGGGCCGCCTGCTGGGCCGGTTCGTCTCGGCCGACGTCCGGGAAGTGGCCCGGACCGCCGGGGAACGCCCCGACCGCCCGCGCGCCGAGCGCCGCGACGCGGTCATCCTGTTCGCCGGGCTGGGCGGCTTCAAGGAACTGCTGGCCGCCCAGGACCCCCGCCGCCTGGTCGCCCGCCTGAACCGGCACCTGGAAACCATGTCCCGGATCATCCGGGCCCACGGCGGCGAGATCGACAAGTTCGCCGGCGACCGGATCCTGGCCGTCTTCCGGCCCCCGCCGGGGAAGACGGCGCTCCAGGCCCTTCCCGCGCCCGCCCGCTGTGCCCGGGCGATGCGGGCCGCCATGGCCGCCCCCGGCGGGGCGGCCCCTCTGGCGGCGGCCGGCCCCGGCGATTCGCCCCGCCATCCCGGAGGGGACGAGGACAGGTCCGACC
>CAZKPI010000580.1:602-3722 GCA_964554555.1 uncultured bacterium | reverse complement strand
TCCGTACCAGCATGGCGGCCAGGTTGGCCGGCATCGAGGGGCCGGCCGGCCCGCGCCGGGCCTCCCAGGGGCCCAGACCCTGCGCCGGCAGGAGCAGGCGCGCCCCGGCCAGGCGGCCAAGAAACAGCAGTCCGCCGTAATACAGCAGGCTGGCCAGGCTGGTCGCCGCCTGCAAAACCCCCCCGCCCGGAATGGCCACGGCACGCGCTCCGGCCAGCGCTTCCAGCACCGCCAGCGGGGAATGGCGCGGCACCATCCGGGTGTCGGCCGGCAGGGCGTCCCCCTGCCCGGTCCGGTGCAGAACCAGCCAGCTGAGGTCCGGGCGCACCCGCTCCCCTTCGGTCACGAAGGTTCGCCACAGGATCTCGTCGCCGAGGTTGCCGAACCCGAAATACCCGACCAGCAGGACATTCCGCTCCTTCTTCCCCAGCGCCGCCAGCAGGGTCAGCAGGACATAGCCGGCCAGGGCCGCCAGGCCGATCAGGATGCCCAGCCACCACCCGTGGAAACCGCGCAGGTAGGCCAGATACAGGGGCGAATGGAAATGGCAGAAGGTGTTCACCACCGACACCTGGCCCATCGTCAGGAAGGCGGCCAGCGCCGGCAGGATCTCCCGCGCCCGCCGGAACCAGAAGAACAGGAAAAACACCGCGGCCGGGTAGCCGACCAAAAACTCCTTGTTGCGGGGCCTGGCCACCAGCAGGTTTTCGAGGAAGGTGCGGACGAGGTCCTCAGCCGCCGAGGGCTTGAGGAAGGTGACGTTGCCCGAACGCAGAACATACAGCGCCGAGGCCGCCAGCACGACCGCGATCAGGCAGGCCTCGCGCAGGGTCAGGGGACGCGACAGGAGGGCGAACGCCCCGCCCCCCCCGTACCGCCGGAAGCTCCAGACCAGAATGTACAGCACAGGCAGGACGAAGGCCGCCTTGACCCCGCGGAACTGTACGAAGTGCAGAAGGTAGGGAACCTCCGCATGGAGCCCGGCGATCAGGGTGCCTCCGACGAACCCCGGCAGGGCCAGGCGTGCCAGGAACCGCAGGCCCGACCGGAACGGAGCGGCGGCCGTCGCCGGCTCCGGTTCCGCCTCGAGCCGCCGGATCGCCCACAACGGGCCGAGGAGAGACCACAGCACCGCTCCCGCCAGCCCCGTCCACACCGTGAACTGGCCGGCGGGCAGAAGAAGCCACAGGACGAAGGCCATCCCCGCGGTGAGGAAGACATCCCGGGCCAAAGGCGGCCGGCCCCGGACCAGGGCGACCCCCAGCGGCAGGGCCATCAGCAGGGCCAGCCCGATGGCCAGCCGCTCCCCGCGGGAGAGGGATCCCACCAGGTGACGGGGCTCCTGCCGCCGCTCGTCGTTCGTGCGGGGGATGGCGAACCCCATGTCCGTCAATCCTTGGACAATGTCGGAAAGGTAGTTCAGGTTGAAATGGACAAGATCGTCCAGGTATTTCTTCCCGTCCTGGAAGAAACACCGGATATACAGCATCTTCAGACGCCGGTCGCCGACAGCCCGCCGGAACCGCGCCACCGCCCGGGCGGGTGAGTAGATCTCATCCAGTTCCCGGCGCGAGATCCCATGGACCCGCACCACCGGCCGCTTCCCCTGGATGCGGGCCAGCAGGGCGCCCATCCCCTCCTGCTCGGTGAGCTCGATCTGCGCGATCCGGTAGGCCCGGTCGGACAGCTCCTGGATGGCCGTGCTCAGCTCCCCCCGGTTGCCCAAAATCTCGTCCTCGGCGAACAGCAGGGCCGACACGCTGGCCGGGTCGGGAAACCCGCGGATGATCTGCTGAAGGGCCCGGTCGTCCAGGCCGGGATGGTTGAACACCCGCAGGACCACTCCCAGGCCCTGCTCGGCGATCAGGTCCAGGTCCCTCGGTGAGAAGCCCAGCCCCACGCGCTCCCGGAATTCGCGGCTGGACTTGCGCACCAGCAGAAGGTGGCGGTGGAGCCGCAGAACCCGGCCGGCCGGCAGTTTCCAGGAGAGCAGGTGCTCGACCCGGTCCAGCAGGTCCTCGTCGCGGGCGTGAACCCACAGGGTGCCCGGACTTTCGGCCAACTGCGGGGCGGGGGAGGCGACGAAGGTCTCCAGCGACAGCTTCAGGATCTCCGGGTAGGTCAGCAGGGCGACCCGACCCTCCGCCTCGAGCGAAGCCAGGGTGTCCTCGGTGAGGGCGACCGAGCTGGCCCCCCGCCGCCGGGCCTCCGCCAGCATGTCGGTCAGGGGCCAGCCCTCCTCGCGGGCCAGCCGCCGCCACTCGTCGAAGTCGAGCACCGTCTCGACGAACCGGTCCCGCGACTCCGCGTCATGCCTCAGCAGACATCTTCCCAACGCCGCCAGGAACCCCGGCAGACAGAGGGGAAGGAGCACCAGCAGGAGCATCAGCTGTCGGCGGTCGGGCACCCCTGTTCCCTCCCTACTTCTCGGCGCCGATGCCCTGCCCCAGCAGGAGGGTCAGGCTCTGCGCCTCCAGCCGGTAGCTGGCCGAGTCGGGAACCAGGATGAGATGGTTGGCGGGAAGGAAGGAATCCGGCGGGACCTCTTCCCCTGTCGTCAGATCCACCAGGGCTTTCCCCTTGGGGGCTCTCAGCTTGAGCCGGCCCGACCGCAGAACCAGCAGGTTGCCGACCCCGACGGACAAGGTCTCGCCCGCCGGCACCACCATCGTCCGGAAACGGAACAACTGCTCAAGGTAACTCTTCGACACCAGGGGGTCGGCGGTGGTGCCGGGATCCTGGGCCCGGACGGCGGGAGGGAAAGGCAGGGCCAGGGCGGTGACGAGCAGAACCCCGGGGCAGAGATGGCGCAGGTTCATGGGTCCTCCGACGATGGATCTGGATGTGGTCCGGCGCAGAGTACCACACCCCGCCATCGGAGGGGAAGGGGAATGGCAAGGCGGATGGGGCCGGTGGTTCATCCCGCTCTTCCCTGGAGCCCGGAGCGGGAAGGCGGGCGAGGGGTCCCCCGCCGGAGGCGCGGAACATGTGCTTCCGGGCGCGGGGGCGCCCCGCCCCGCCCGGCCCGGCCCGGTCCTGCCTGCCCGGGCCCGGGACTTCCAGCAGTTGTGTCCGGCCCCCGGTTTGTGTACCATGACCCACCTCTGGAGGTACACCGCC
>CAZKPI010000580.1:0-592 GCA_964554555.1 uncultured bacterium | reverse complement strand
TATCGACGAAATCGAAGTTCCTGGTTCATCCATCTCCTTCAAGGTCTGGAAGTTCCAGGCCGATTCCATCGCCAAGACCTACCAGCGCCTCAAGAAGGAAGGCGACACCTTCGACCTGGCCAGCGAGACCCCGGGTTTCTCCGACTGCGACGGGAACGACCGGCTGATCCGCGGGTACTACGCCGCCGTCATCCCCTTCGAGGTCGAACACCTCGTCGACGGGATCATGACCAAAGAGGCCATGAAGCGCATCGAACACTGCGAATTCCTGGCCGTCGACGGGTACCTTTTCACCACCGGCAAGGCGGCTCCCCAGAAACCGCTGTCGCACAGTCTGTCGCTCCTGACCGGCTATGGGGTGACCCTTCTCGAGTTCGAGTTCCAACAGCTCAGCCAGTTCCACGACCGTGCGCGGACGCTGGAGCCTTCGCCGGCGGAGCCCGCCGAGGCGGGGAGCGTGCCATGAATATCAAGTGCGACAAATACAACCACGTGTGCGTGGTGGCGATTACGGGAGAACTGGCCGCCGAGGGCGTCGCCGCCTTCCGCAAGGCGGTCGAGGAGCAGACCGAGCAGCAGCAGATCGTCAACT
>CAZKPI010000579.1:2967-3740 GCA_964554555.1 uncultured bacterium | reverse complement strand
GGCCCTGCGCAGGTATCTCGCCGGCCTCGACCGCGGCCGCCAGCTCCTCGACACCATGGACCCCCTGCTGAAAGAAGGGAAGCCCGGCCTCGACCCCCTCTACCAGGCCACCACGAAGCAGATCGAGGAAATCACCTGCGCCGCCGCCGACCTGCTCGATCCCGCCCGCTCCGCCGACGCCGCCGCCAACGCCAAGGTGCTCGCCGAAGCCGGCGCCAAACCCGCCTACGAGCCCCTCTTCCGCCTCCTCGCCGAACGCCGCGCCTTCGCCGCCGGCCACGGCGAACCCTGGGATCCCGCCGTCTCCGAGTCCATCGACCGCCTGCTCGAGGCCCGGCCGGCCTCAGACCGGGAAAGCGCCGCCCCCGGCACCCTGGGCGACGACACCGACACCTCCCACACCAATATCCAGTACCTGTGCAACAAGAAGCAGGAACTGATCCACAGCCTGACCCACCTGAAGATCGACCCGCAGTTCCTCGAGGGCCAGATCCTGCAGATGTACAAGCTCCTCCAGCTCAGCCTCAACCTGCCCAACATCCCCCTGCCCGACGGCCTCGGCCTGGTCGACTACAACGAGGCGGCCGCCCAGTCCTGGATCGACCAGCTCCGCACCGGCGGGGAGCCCGAGCCGGAAGTCAAGGAAGCCCTCAAACGCCTGACCCTCTTCGAGGATCTCGTCGAACGCCTCTACAACAACAATTTGCTCATGGCCGAGGACTTCGGCTTCTGTCTCTACGAGGCCGTCCGCCTCGTGCTCACCGGCCGCGCCA
>CAZKPI010000579.1:1602-2955 GCA_964554555.1 uncultured bacterium | reverse complement strand
CTCGTCTCGATCGCCAACGGCCTGGCCGACGTCCCCATCGTCGGCACCCTCAGCCAGAAAGTCGTCAAGCTCATCATCGGCAAGTCGATCGGCGTCATCACCCGCGTCACCAACCTGGTCGCGGTCAAGCTCAAGCCCCCCTACAGCACCATCGTTCCCATCGTCGTCCAGGTCGGGGGCAGTATCGCCGCCCATTTCCTGAAGGCCCCCGCCACCGAGGAGAACTCCTGGATGATGCCCTGGGCGGCCAAGACCGCCGCCAAGTATGCCCTCGTCAGCCTCCCGAAGATCGGCTACGTCGCCAGGACCCAGCCCTTCATCGAGACCGCCGTCTCCACCGCCGTCAAGGGTGACTTCACCGGCACCACCGAAGAGGCGAGGAAACGCCTGCTCGACGACGGCGACCCCGCCGCCGCCCGCTCCCTGTTCGAGGCCTGGCTCGACAAGGTCGCGAAGAAGCACGCCTTCACCCTCAAGGAGGTCGAGGCCGCCAAGATCGCCAAGGCCGTCGCCCAGATCGCCGGCTACGCCAGCCTGATCGACCCTACCAGCATCAGCAAGGTCGTCGGCATCGTCGCCGTCACCTTCTCGGCCGGCGCCCTCGTGCACGGCATGACCAACACCATGATCGAGTTCTGCCGCACCCGGGGGCAACTCGACGACGGTCTCCACCTCGCCTTCCACCCCGACCAGGCCATCCCCGCCACCAAGGCCCTGCACCCCCGGGTCAAGGTGCCTTCCGGCAAGCTCGGCAGTACCCTGCGCCTCCTGGGTACCATGAAGGCCGAATACGCCGGCCTCGTCGGCCAGGCCAAGGAAGCCTTCGCCGCCAAGGACACCAAGGCCCTCACCCAGCTGACCGAGGAACTGGTCGGCTTCGAGGAAGCCTTCGAACCCAGCGACCGCCTGTGGGCCCTGACCTGCGAAGCCGCCCTCGCCGGCTCCGCCAAAGAGGCCACCCTCGACGGCCTCACCGACCAGGCAATCACCGCCGACCTCGCCCGCGCCGACCTCGTCGCCGCCCTCCTGCCCGCCGCCGCCGGCCAACTGCCCGAGGCCGGCTTCCCCGCCCGGGCCGATGCCGCCATCGCCGCCGTCAACGAGCACCTCAGCCAGTGTGCCCAGGTTTTGGCCAAGAGCGACGACGAGGAACTCGCCCCCCGCGTCGGCCTCACCCAGGTCAAGGTCGAAGCCAAAGATGGCGGCTGGCTCATCTCCGCCGTCGCGACCCTCGTCGGCCCCGATCCCGCCGAGATCTCCTTCACCCTCTACGGCGCCCCCGACTCCGTCATCAAGCGCGCCCCCCAACCCCAGAAACTCAACCCCTGGGATTCGGTGGCCGTCGAATGGTAT
>CAZKPI010000579.1:476-1592 GCA_964554555.1 uncultured bacterium | reverse complement strand
CTCCACCCAGTCCGGGTGCCCCGTCACCGTCACCGTCGAAGCCCCCGGCCTCCTGCCGGGCTCCGAGCTCGCCGTCCTGCCCTGATTCCTCTCCCCAACCGCATCCGCCCGCCCGATGGCGGGGCCTCCGGGCCCCGCCATCGCCTTTCCCGGCCCGCGCCTTCCTCGGCGGGGGCTCATGACCAACCAGGAGGCGCGGGGAGAATGTCCTGAACCGCCGCCCCGCAAAGATCCGGCTGTTCAGGGAAAGGACGGCCCGTTGAGCCTTCCGGGCGGCCCCCCCCCGGAACTGCCCGGCCTCACTCGGTCGGGAACACCCGCAGGATCTCCGCGATGCTCGTCGTCCCCGCCGCCGCTTTCCGAAGCGCATCGGCCGCCAGCGTGACCATCCCTTCCCGCACGGCCAGAGCCCGCAATTCTTTTTCCGTCGTGCCCTTCATGAAGGCTTCGATCAGAGCGGGGTTGGCCTCCAGAACCTCGAACACCCCTGTCCGGCCGCGGAACCCCGAACCGAAGCAAGCCCGACAGCCCCGACCGGCCTGGAAATGGGCCTTCCCCGGCAAGGGCAGGCCGCCCCGTTCGGCCAGGCCGGCCACCGTTGCCCGCATCTCGCCCGTCAGCGGCGCCGGCTGGCCGCAATCGGGGCAGACCGTCCGGACCAGCCGTTCGGCCACCACCCCCACCAGCGCTGACCCCAACAGGAAAGGTTCGATCCCCATGTCACGCACCCGCAACAACGCCTCGACCGATCCCGGCGCGTGCAGGGAGGTCAGCACGAGGTGGCCGGTCAGGGCGGCCTGGATGCACCCCAGCATCGTTTCCTGGTCCCGGATCTCCCCCACCATGATCACGTCCGGATCCTGCCGCATGATCGAGCGAAGCGCCGCCGGAAAGGTCACCCCCTGGCCGGGATCGACCTGCGTCTGAGTGCTCCAGGGCATCGCCAGCTCCACGGGATCCTCGATCGTCAGCGTCTTCATCTGCGGCCGTGCGATCTCCTGCAGGAGGCTGTAGAGCAGGGTCGTCTTCCCGCAACCGGTCGGCCCCGTGACGATGACCAGGCCGTGCGACCGGCGGGTCCAGTCCCGCAGGGTCTCCTGGTCCCCCGCCGCCAGC
>CAZKPI010000579.1:0-466 GCA_964554555.1 uncultured bacterium | reverse complement strand
GGTCGAGACCAAGCACGATGCTTTGCCGGTCCAGGATCCGCAGGACCACCGACTCGCCGAAAATGGTCGGAAGGATCGAGGCCCGGAAATCCACCTCCCGGTCCCGGATCCGGGTCAGCATCCGCCCGTCCTGGGGCCGCCGCAGGTCCGGGTCCATCACCATCCACTTCTTCAGGCAGGAGGTCACCGCCGCGGCGACGGCCGCCGGCACCCGCCGGATCTCCTGCAGCACCCCGTCGATGCGAAACCGGAGAAGCGACTGCACCTCGCCCCCCTCGTGCACCGCCTCCAGATGAAGGTCGCTGGCCCGCCCCTCGACCGCCAGGGTCAGAACCGCTCCGATCAGGGCCGAGACCCGACGTTCCGTCTCGTCCTGGCACTCTTCGTCCATGGGCGGGGCTTCCAGGCGAAGCTTTTTCAGCTCGCCGGCAAAATACGCCAACTCGGCGTCGAGCACCTCGCGCGG
>CAZKPI010000578.1:0-3763 GCA_964554555.1 uncultured bacterium | reverse complement strand
CCCGGCCGGCCTGGCGGCTGGCCTGGGAGCGTTTTCAGCTGGCCCTGCCGCTGTGGGGGCCATTCCTCGACGGGTGGCGGCTCGAGGCCTGGGCCCGCAACACCGGCATGATGCTGCGCTGTGGGGTGTCCCTGCTTGAGGTGGTGCGGGTGGCCCGCGACTCGTCCGATTCGGAACGGGAACGCGAGGCCCTGACCCTGGTCGAGGGGGCGCTCGAGAAGGGCGAGCCGTTCGCCGCCGCCCTGGCCCGCTCGGCCGCCTTTCCCCGGTTCGTGGTGCAGATGGTCGAGGCCGGCGAGACCGCGGGTGACCTGGGGGGCCTGCTGGCCACCGTGGCCGGCGAACTGGAAGCCGAGAACCGCACGCGCACCGACCTCTTCCTCACCCTGCTCGAGCCCCTGTTGATCGTGGTTCTGGGCGTGATCGTGGGGGGAATCATGGTCGGCGTGCTGTTGCCCGTCTACGAAATGAACAGGCTGTTCTGACCCGAGGAGGCCGCAAGATGCAACGACCCGTCCTGACCCGTGGTTTCACCCTGATCGAGATGCTGGTGGTGCTGGTGATCCTCAGCCTGCTGGCCGGGCTGGTCCTGCCCCGCCTGATGGGCCGCACCGAGGAGGCCCGCCGCCAGACCACCGAGGTGCAGATGCGCGTGCTCGAGAACGCGCTGGCCCTCTATTACGCCGACAACGGGGTCTACCCGACCACCGAGCAGGGGCTGGCGGCCCTCGTCGAGAAGCCGTCCACCGACCCCGCCCCCGCCAAGTGGAAAGGCCCCTACCTGGAGAAGGGCATCCTGCCCAAGGACGCCTGGGACCACGAGTTCGTCTACCTCTCCCCCGGCATCCACCTGAAGGAGTTCGACCTCGTGAGCTACGGCAAAGACGGCGTCCAGGGCGGCGAAGGCGAGTTCGCCGACATCGAGAACTGGAACCTCGGCCGCCGCTGACCGCCTCCCGTCTCACCATGCCTCACCTGCCCCGGAACCATCTCCAAAAGCCTTCCCTCCCAGCCTCTTGGGGGGGGCGCCCCCCCTTTTGCGGTTCTTCTCCGACATCCTCCCCTTTCCTCCCCTGGTTCCGGCCGCCCTCCCGCTCCCCGGCGGTCCCCTGGCGGTCCCCCCCGCTTCCTTCCTCCTCTTTTCGTTCGGGTTTCACCCTGGTCGAACTGGTCGTGGTGATGGCCCTGCTGGCCATGGGCGCCGGGCTTCTCCTGCCGGAGCTCGCCGGCTGGATCGGCCGCACCCGCCTGGAGCGGGAGGGCCGTCGCCTCGAACTCCTCTGCCGGGAGAGCTGGGCCTCGGCCGTCTTCTCCGGCCGGCCCCGGGTCGTCCGCCTCATCGACGGCCGCCTCGAGGTGCGCGACGGCGGGCCGGCGGGCCCGCCGGTGGATCGCCTGTTCCTCGAGCCCCGCCCCCTGCCCCCCTGGTGCGAGGTGGCCGGCCTGGAGGAGGGATGGTGGGCCGCCCCCGAAGGGTTCTGCGACCCCGGCCCCCTCGAGGTGCGGGACCGCGAGACCGGGGAACGTCACCAGATCCGGTTCCGGCCCTACGACGGGGAGGTCGAACCCGAATGAGACGGGGTGTCACCCTGGTCGAGGTGCTGTTCGCCCTGGGCCTGCTGGCGCTGGTTGCCGCTGTGCTGGCCGGCGGGGTGTCCGCGGTCGGCCGGCGGCAGACCCAGGCCGACCTGGCCCGGACGGCCCGGGCCCTGGCCCAGCGGAAACTCGTGGAACTGGAGACCGGACCCCTGCGCGCCGGACACCAGGTGGGCGGCTTCGGCAGTGACTTTCCCAATTTCAACTACCGGGTCTCCCTCGAACCGGTCGAGTTCCAGAAGACACGTTTCGTCGGATTGTACAAGGTGAATGTGACCGTCGAGTGGTTCTCGGTCTACGACCGCGACCGGATCATGCTGGAGACCTACCTGGCGGAGTATCCCGAGACATGATCCCGCCGCGCCCCGCTTCTCTCGTCCTCCCGGCCTGTTTTCCTCCGGGCCCATGGCCCGGCCGGGCCGGGCGGGCCGGGTTCACCCTCGTCGAACTCTGGGTGGCCCTGGCCCTCACCGCCGTGCTGTTCGCCCTCGCCAACGGCCTGCTGTACGGGATGGCCCGCCTCGACCGGTCCGCCCGCGCGGCCGGCCGGGCGGCGCGGGAGGCGGAGTTCTGCCTCGAGGTCTTCCGCAAGGAGGTCGGGGAGATCCGCCATGACCCCGCCGACCCCTCCTTCACCATTCTGGGCGGGACGGGTCTGCTGGCCTATTCCACCTCGCGCCGGGAGATCATCGCCCGCGACGACATGCCCCGCGGGTTCAACCGGGTGGAATGGCGGTTCGACCCGGCCCGCCATGTCCTGGTGCGGACCGTCAGCCGGCTGGCCTTCGGCGTGGCGGCGGCCGAGGCCCCGCGGTCGCAGGACCTGCTGGCCGGCGTTGTCGAGGTCCGGTTCCTGCGGCACGACGGCCGGCAATGGGTGACCCTGTCCGGCGGGGCGGGCCCCCTCGAACCCAGCCGGGCGCTCGGCATGGAAGTGGTCCAGGTCCTGGGTGATGAGGTCCGGGAACGCCGGGTCCTGCCCGCCGCCGCGCTCCTCCCCGCGGAATGGTGAGGCGGTGAGCGAATCCGGGTGGCTCGGGATGCCGGCCGGCAGGGCGGACCGTGACGGGGACCTGGGGAAGGCGGGTCCCACCCGGGCGCCGTCCCCCTTCCCGCCGCCGTCGGCTGAACTCCGGCCATGCCCCCCTGCCGCGACGGATGACGGAACCAGGCGGGCCTTTCCCGTGGTGCCGGGTCGGCGGCCGCCCCGGCCCCGGGCGGGCATGGCGCTGGCCGCCGCGGTGCTCCTGCTGACCCTGCTGGTCGGCCTGTTCTACTCCTGGCTGCGGACCGCCGGCCTGCAGGCCCGCCTCGACGCCCGCCTCGACCAGGCGATGCAGGCGCGGCTGACCGCCCGCTCCGGCCTGTCGATGGCGTTGTTTCTGCTGTTTCGCGACCGCAACGACAGCGACGACCTCACCGAGGACTGGTACCGCTACACCGAGATGACCGCCTTCACCCAGGTGCCGGTGGGCGGCGGGTCGTTCAGCGTCCGGATCATCGACGAAGCCGGCCGGCTCAACGTCAACACCGCCCGCGAGGAGTCGCTGGTCCATCTCTTCCGCCAGCTCGATCTCGGCATCACCGCCACCGGCACCCTCCTCGGGGAGAACCTCGCCGTCGACGGCCCCCTCTGCCTGGCCCAACGCATCCTCGACTACATCGACGAGGACGACCTGCCCCGGCCTTGCGGGGCCGAATTCGAGGCCTACGGCGGCCGCCGGCCCCGCAACGGGCGACTGCTGGACCTGCGCGAACTGCTCGACATCCCCGGCATCACGCCGCTCCTGTTCGAGGGCGATGGGAACCGACCCGGCCTGCAGGATCTGCTGACCGTCCACGGGGACGGCCTGGTCAACCTCAACACCGCGCGCCGCGAGATCGTCGAGGCCGTGCCGGGCCCGCCCGGCTACGATGAGGAGCGGCGCCGCGTCTTTTTCGACACCCTGCTGGCCCGCGTCCCCATCCGGAAGGCGGGTGAACTGCGCGACTTTCTGGTAACCTATGACCCGAAACTGCCCCGGAAATACGGGGAGCAGTTCGTGGTCTTCTCGACCTGCTTCCGGGTCGAGGCAGTGGGGCGGGTCGGCGAGGTCGAGCGGCGGCTGTCGGCCCTGGTCCGGCGGGACCGGTACGGTCACTGCCGGGTGGTGCGGTTCGCGGAGGT
>CAZKPI010000577.1:2705-3783 GCA_964554555.1 uncultured bacterium | reverse complement strand
CGGACCGGTTCGCGGTCCAGACCGCGGGCCTTCTGGATCCATTGGGGGTCGCGCAACAGCGGCCGGCCGAGGACGATCAGGTGCGCGTCCTGGTTGGCGATGATCTCGTGGGCGAGGGCGGGGGAATGGATCTTCCCCGCCACGGCGACGGGGATGGAGACGGCCTCGCGGATGTCCCGGGCGTCGTCGCGGAAGACCCCCCAGGGCGTGGCGGGCCCGACGACCGATTCGGGGCCGTGCAGTGAGGCATACATACCCCCCGAGACACTGATCAGGTCGGCGCCGGCCCCTTCCAGGGCCTTGGCCAGCAGGCAGGAGGCGGGCAGGTTCAGGCCGCGGGGCAGGTAGTCGCGGGCGCTCATGCGGTAGGAGATGAGCAGGTCGGGAAAGGCACTGCGGATGGCCTGGACCACTTCGAGGGGGAAGCGGCTGGCGGCGTTGGCCTGCAGGCCGTATTCATCGTCACGGCGGTTGGTGAGGGGGGAGACGAACTGGTGCAGAAGGTAGCCGTGGGCCCCGTGCAGTTCGACGCCGGCGAACCCCGCCTGGCGGGCGAGGCGGGCCGCCTCGGTGAATTTCAGGACCAGTTCCTGGATCTCGGGCACGGTGAGGGCGCGCACCGGGCGGTCGAGGACGGGGCAGGGGATGGCGGAGGGGGCGACCATCTGCGTGTGGTCGCGCGAGGGCAGGCCCTGGCGGCCGGCGTGGTGGAGCTGGAGGAAGGGGACGGCCCCGCGCTCGCGGATGGTCTCGGCGAGCTGGGACAGGCCGGGCACGGCGGCGGGGGTGAAGACCTCCAGTTCCCTGGACCAGCCCGCGCCTTCAGGAGAGATCAGGGCGCCTTCGACGACCACCAGGCCGACCCCGGTCAGGGCGAGGTGGGTGTAGTAGGAGATCATGGTGTCGCTGACGCGGCCGCGGCGGTCGGCATACTGGGTGGCCATGGGGGCCGCGACGAAGCGGTTCTTCAGGGTGACCCCGCGGACCGTCAGGCTTTCGAAGGGAGTGGGCGGCATGGCGCCATGATACCGGACCCATCCGGGCAGGTCAAGGAGCAAGCCGCTCCCCGGGCTGGATC
>CAZKPI010000577.1:0-2682 GCA_964554555.1 uncultured bacterium | reverse complement strand
CATGGACGTTTTGCCGACCTTCCCCGCCGCCGTTCCCCTCGATTTCTGCCATCAGCCATTGATTGCGGGGATTCTCGGCCGTCGCGGCATCCATTCCGCCGACTATTCCTTCTACAACCTGTGGGGGTGGAATCTGGACCATCCCGCGCAGATCAGCCGGATCGGCGACCACCTGGTCCTGAGTGTCGAGGGGCCCGGGGGGTCGCGCCTGTTTCTGCCGCCGCTCGGGGAAGGGGAGATCCTGCCCCCGCTCAAAGCCCTGCTGGGCCATCTCTCCCGCACCGGGGCCCCGCTCTCCCTGCCGTATGTGCCGAGGAAGATCAAAGAGGAGATCGTCGCGGCCGTTCCCCTCTGCCGGGCGGAGGAACAGCGCGGCGATTTCGACTACCTGTACGATCGCGGGGAACTGGCCGAACTGGCCGGACGCAAATTCCACCAGAAGAAGAACTTCGTCAACCGGGTCGCGGAAGATCTGAAGCCGGTGGTGGAAGAGATGACCGCCGCCCATCACGACGAGGTGCTGGCCTACCTCGACCATTGGTATGCGGGGTTCCCCGCCGCTGATGAGACCGTGCGGATCGAGGCTTTGGCCGCCCGGCGCGCCCTTCCCCACCTGTCGCGCATGGGGGGGATGGGCCTGCTCGCCAGGGTGGATGGCCGCCTGGCGGGGGTGACCTTCGCCAGCCCGGTGCACGACGGGTGCTGGGTGGTGACCCTCGAGAAGGCCGAGCGCAGTCTGAAGGGCATGTACCAGTTCCTGAACTGGTCGCTGGCGAACCGTCTGCCGGCTGGAGTGAAGCTGATCAACCGCGAGACCGACCTGGGCCTGGAGGGTCTGCGGACCGCCAAGATGAGCTACCACCCCGTCGGGTTCGAGGAGAAGTTCACCCTGTGGTTCTGCGGATCATGACGGCCCGGGATCGTTGGTTCGCGCGGGGCGTGGCGGCCCTCCTGCTGGCGGCGGCGGCGGCCGGCTGGCTGGCCGGGTGCGGGGGCGAACACACCGTCCCCGTGCCGATCGAGAACATCGGAACGAACCCCGGTACCGAAGAGTCGATGGCGCTCGACCTCGATGCGCGCGGGTATATCAACGGCATCCTCCAGCCCCAGAACATCGATGTCAAAGGGAACTACCACTACCCCGTCTTCTACGTGGGCTCCTGGTCGCTGAGCCTGGCCAACACCCGGCAGGGGTGGTACATGGCCACTTCCGCCCAGGCGGGGGCGGAGGTCAACGTGGTGGGCACCATGACCCGCGTGATCTTCGACCTGTGGGACCACCGCCAGTATGCCGATGCCGGGCGGGTTTCCTTCTGGCTCGACGGGGTGAGGATCAGCGAGTTCGACCTGGCCCGGAGCAATGCCGAGGGGCAGGCGATCATGGATTACGTTGTTTACACCGGCAAGACCACGGTTGCGACGGTTACCATGCGCCTCGAGTCGGGCCGGACCGTCATCGCCGGCTACCGGTTCATCTTCCCGAAAAAGACGGCCGCGCCATGAGCGGCTTCTGGCGGATGCTCGGGTTCATCCCGCCGGAGGACATCTTTCCTGCCATCCGGGCGGGCGACCTGGCCCAGGTGAAGGAAATCTGCCGCCGGCACCCGCCGGCCGCCGTCCGTTCCCACACCACGCTGGGCAGTCCCCTGCATCTGGCCATCCTGGAAGGGGAGACGGCGATCGCCGGTTTTCTGATCGACGCCGGCGGCGACGCCCGGGTGAAGGACGCCCAGGGGCAGACGCCCGTCCATCTTGCGGCGGCGCGCGGCGAGCGGGGCCTGCTGGAGCGGATGGCGGGGGCGGGGGCCAATTTCGAGGAACGCGACCGCGACGGGCAGACCCCTCTGCACCTGGCGGCCGGGGCCGGCCGCCTGGAGTGCGTGCATTTCCTGCTCGGGTGCCGGGTGGCGCTCGAACCGCTCGATCCGGCCGAGGAGTCGCCCCTGTTCAAGGCGGTGCGTCACGGCCACCTGGAGGTGGCCCGCCTGCTTCTCGACAAGGGGGCCGATCTCGACCGCGACAACGCCGCCGGGCAGACTCCCCTGCTGGCGGCCGTCGCCGCCGCCCAGGAGCGGCTGGTCGTGTATCTGTTGATGCGGGGGGCGGACGTCCAGGCGGTCGACCGCCGGGCCAGGGGGATCCTGCATGCCCTGGCCATCCGGGGGACCCGCGCCCTGGCCAGTCTGGCCTTGCGCCAGGGTGCCAATCTCGACTGGCGGGACGACGACGGGGAGGCCCCTCTTCATCACGCCGTGTTCATGGGCAATGCAGAGCTGGTGGAGTATTTCCTCGGGCGGGGGGCCGCCCCCGATGCGCAGGACAAGGAAGGGTGGGGGCCCTTGCACTGGGCCGCCTGGCGGAAGGACCACCGGTGTGCCGAGATCCTGCTCAGCCGCGGGGCCGATCCGAACCTGCGCAACCGGGCGGGCCGCACGCCTCTGCATCTGGCCGTCCTGCTTGGGGCGGGGGCCGACTTCCTGGCTTTCCTGATCGAACGGGGGGCCGATCCCGCCCTGACCGACGCGGCGGGCCAATCCCCCCGGGACCTGGCGGCCCGCCACGGGCAGGCCTGGCCGGCGAAGGCGGCCTGAGCGGGGCGGCGGCGAACACCCCGGGCCCCGGGGTGTTCCGCGGGGCGGTCGCCGGGCTCAGCGGTTCAGGCCAGTTCCTTCAGCGCCTCCG
>CAZKPI010000576.1:1783-3785 GCA_964554555.1 uncultured bacterium | reverse complement strand
CACCAGAACAGGGCCATGCCGCCGGCGAAGGCCGTCAGGGCTAGGGGCAGGAGCGTTGCGGCGAGGTTCAGCGGGGGGAGGCGGACCACACCCGCGCACAGGATGATGCCCGGGTAGAGCGGGAAGGCCAGTTCCCAGCAGTGGCGGAACCAGTAGTTGGTGAAGACCTTGTCTTCCGGCGCCAGGGCGATGCTGTTCCCGACCTCGTCGGTCAGGGGGGCGGTGAACATCGCACCGCCCGGCATGGGGATCAGCCCGACCAGGGCGGGGACGGCGACGAGCACGTAGCGGGGGTCGCGAATGGTGCTCTGCAGAACGGCGGCGATCGCCTCCATGCGGCGGGTGGTCTTCAGGAGGAAGGAGAACTGGTAGATGAGGACGATGACGGCCATCAGTTCGAGCAGGTTGGGGTCGACGGTGACGAACCGGGCGTCGGCCCACAGGCCGGCGAGGCCGCGGCCCAGGCCAAGCGCCAGGAACACCGCGGCGGCCAGGATGACACCCCCCAGCGGCCAGCCGCGCCGCACCAGCAGGGGCATCAGGACAAGCCAGAGGCAGAACAGGCCCAGGGCCCAGGCTGGGGTCACGGCCGGAACGAGGCGTGGAGCCTGAGAGGAAGCGGAGCGGCCAGGCGGCCCTCTGGGGAAGCCATGGCCTGACTCTACTCCCAACCTGGGGATTCGACAAGCCCGGAGGTGAAATGGCACAGCCTGGCGGGGCGGGCGGAGCGGGTGCGGGCGAACGCAGAGGCGTTCCCGCGCAGAAGCTCCGCTTCGCGGTCCGTTCGCCATGGAACGGAGCTATGGAAAAAAAACGGGACTCGGCACCACGGCTGTGGTAGGATGAACCACCTGTATTTCCAATCAATCGGGAGGAACTTATGCGGAAAACCATTTGTCTCGTGCTGATTCTCAGCGTGATGGGCGGCATCGCCCTCTTCTCGACCGGCTGTGGCAGTGACGGCGGCATCCTGGGCGTCGCCCTCGGCATCATCGCCATTGCCGCGATCGCCTCCTCCGGCGGCGCGGGTGTGGCAACATTCGCCGCCTCGCACCGGGATTCCCCCCGGGCCGTCATTGCCACTACCGGCTACAAGGCGGTCATCAAAATCAACGGAGTCCTCGCCACCGAGACCACCTCTCTCACCAAAAGTGACGACAAGACCCAGTTGTTCATCAACGCCGAAGTGAGCGTCAACCCTGGCGCCAACGAATATTCCGTGGAGGTTTTTCCTGCCACGGCCAATTCCACCACCGACCCCCTGCTCAAGGTCTATCAGGTTGCCAATGTCGAGAATGGCGGCCGCACATCGGAAGCCCCCGCCCTCAACGCCACGAGCACGGCAAAAGCCCTTGCCTACGAAGAGTGGAAACGCTTGAACCCGACCACCACCGCGCTCAAGACCATCAATGATTTCAACCCTTCCAGCACGGATATCGATGCCCTGGCAACGCAGATCCAGAACCAGCTGAACGCCTCCATGACCTCATCAGTGACTCCGGATGCCACCTTCCAGTGGGACACCGCCATCGACACCAAAGCCACAGCCATTGCCTCTGCCACCCCGGTCCCCGAGACGACGACCACCACGACCACCACCTCGTCGTCGACCTCCTCCATTGCCACCGGCAGTGTCTCTCTGCCGAAGAACTATCAGTGGTTCCCAACCACGGGTGTGGGTTCCACCGAGCTGACCTCCTCGACGCCGGTCACCTCTCCGGTCGGGCTCGCCTTCTTCGTGCATACCTTCCTGGGCAGTGACACCATTGGGAACTTCTTCCACACCTCCACCGCCCAGGACCTCACCAAGGTCATCACCTACCTCCCCGACGCCACCTCGCTCGACAGCGTCACCGACGTTTCGGGGCTCACCTTCTATGCCACCGCCCACGCCTATACGAACTTTCCCGGCCTCGCGGGCGGCCAGGTCTTCGCCTTCTCCCTGGGCGGCTACTACGGGGCGATCCAGATCACGTCCTACAATCCCTCGGGAATCTCCTTC
>CAZKPI010000576.1:0-1761 GCA_964554555.1 uncultured bacterium | reverse complement strand
AGCGGCAGTACGACCCTGACAGAGCCGTCCTACCCTGCCTCCCGCCGGTAACCCGGCCCACGGCATCCCTCTCCCCCGCCCGGTTCCTTTCCGGGCGGGGGTTTTCTGTTCCCCGGGTTCCGTGGTTCCGGGGCATGGTTCCGGGGACATGATACCCAAATCACCCAGCGTCCCTGGGGCGTTGGAGTTCGGTATCATGTCCCCGGAATTCCGCAGCGTCCCTGGGGCGTTGGAGTTCGGTATCATGTCCCCGGAATCCGCACGGTGGATCACCATGTTCCCAGGATTTGTCCCAACTGGCACATCTGGACCCTGCATGGTATACTCCGCTGTCCCTGTCCCAGCGATTCCATTCCGGGAGTGACACCATGCGGAAGTTTGCGGCCCTCTTTCTGGTCGTGGCGGGGGTGGGCGCCAGCCTGATCCTGTCCGGGTGCGGAGGCGGCTCGGGCGTGTCCGCCGCCAAGGACGGCATCCTGTCGGTGACGGCCAACGCGGTCGCCGGGCCCGCCGGCGGGCCGGCCGGGTTCGCCCTCTCCCGGCGCGGGGCGGCCGAGGAAGCGGCCCCCCTCACCACCGCCCGGTACGTCGGCCGCCTGCTGGTCAACGGCACCGCCGCGGCCCAGACCCCCACCCTGACCATCAACGCCGCCCAGAACCAGGTCTCCTTTTCCGCGATGGCCCCGGTGATCCCCGGGCCCGTCGAATTCGCCCTCGATATCCGGCCGGCGAGCAGTACCGCCTCCACCGATTCCCTGCTCAAGGGGTACTTCCGGATCACCGTCCCCGATGGCGGCGTGGGCTCGGCCACCGCCACCCTCGACGCCTCGTCCACCGCGCGCGCCCTCGCCTACGACCTCTGGAAGAAACGGACCGGGGCGGCCCAGAAGACGATCGCCGATTTCCGCGGCGACGTGTCGGTCCTGGCGGGGCTCATCCAGACCCAGCTGAACGCCGACCTGGCCAGCACCACCCCGCCCACGGCGGCCTTCGCCTGGGGCAGTGCCGTCACGCGGGAGGCCTCCCGGGCGGCCGACCTGGCCCCCATCCCGGGCCTGGCCGCCAGCACTGGCCCCGACTTGGCGACCGGCGACCTGGAGCTCAGCTACAACTGGGAATGGCGGCTGACCACCGCTCCCGACAACGTGCCCTCCAGCCCGGGCGAGGTCATCGGCCTCACCTACTTCAAACTGCCGACCAGCGGCAAGTCCACCCTCGGCAACTACTTTGCCCACATCCATCCGACCGGCACCGCGGCCGACCAGACCGATGTCATCGCCTGGATCCCCGACGCGGCCTCCCTCGACGACGTGGCCACTGCCCCCGCCTCCTTCGGCACCGAAGCCCTCGCCCGCTTCCCCCTGCCCACCGAGCTGGAGGTCGGCCAGGTCTATGGGTTCAAGGTGGGCGGCCGGTACGGCGCCCTGCAGATCACCTCCTTTTATGCCATGACCGGCATCACCTTCCGGTACAAGTACAACCGCCGCATCGGCGATCCAGCCCTGCGATGACCCCAACAGCCCGCCAGGTTCCGCCCCGCAGTGCCGGAAGCAGGTGGTACAAACCATTTTTTTGTTGCATGTACCAGCTATATCGCGGCGGCGCCGCCGCGGGGCAGGGAACCCGGTTGGCCCTGACGGTCGCCCTGATCGTTCTGATGGCCGGCCGGGCCGCCTCCCCGGCGACGACTCCCGCCGCCAGCGGAACGACGGCTGACGGGCCGATCGCCAGCACCAAGGCGGCCGCCGGCACGACAGCAGG
>CAZKPI010000575.1:0-3805 GCA_964554555.1 uncultured bacterium | reverse complement strand
TCCAACCTCTGGTCCAGCCGCTCCGCCGACCACGCCATCGCCAGCTCCAACGGCCGCCCCCCCCGCGCCCCCGAGCCAAGCGCCACGCAAAACCAACAGCGCCAGGCAGAGCGAGGCCCTGGCCAGCCTCCTCGACATGGAGGCCAGAACCGACCTCACCCCGGAACAGCGGACCAAGGTACAGGAACTGATCGCGAGGCTCCACCCTGACATCGTCGCGCAAGCCAGGCAGGCCAGGCAGGCTCAGGCGACTCCGACGGCCCCTGGTCAGGCCCCTGGGTCCACAGCCGGAAGCCAGCCCGCGACCCGGGCCCCAGTTCCGCCTGCGGCACCAGCCAAAACGCCAGAAGAGAGGCTTGCCAGGATCTACTCCCGGGCCGCTAATTGGATGCGGGAAAACGAGTCAGAATTCCCAGGTCTGGCGCAGGTCAACGGGAAGAACGGGAAGGTCGGACAGGTGGTCCTGCACCCAAAAACCGGAGAGATCGGCCAGATCGCCTACGTCACCCCCGACGGTGATTCGTTCGGGATCAAGTGGGCCAGCGGGCACAAGAACGGCTACAGCAGCTCCATCGCCGCCTTCCCCACGGTCGAATCGCTCGAGGCCATCGCCGAGAAGGTCGGCATCCCGCCTTTCCAGCCAGCAGCCACCACACCGACCACACCAGGCGATCCGGCCGCGCCAGCCCCCACCGCGGCGACCCCTCCTGCCCCGCCGAAATACCGGCTGGCCAAAAAGATCGACCCAGAAAAATTCCCTGTCCTGTCGAAGATCGCAGACAACAACGGCATCAGGTCGAAGGCCGAGGCCGAAGCCAACACCAAGGGCGGCGAATACGACGATGCACCAGAAGGCCGCGTCGTCCCACCGTATCTGAAAGGGACGATCTTCCGCGGGGCCCTGCCACCCGACAAAATGGCGGAACAACTCGGAATGACCGTGCCGGAAATGTGGGCCGCCGTCAACAAGGAACTTATGGGCCAAAAGGCTCGAGACACCCTCGCGGATTTGGACAAGGCCGAAGACGAGCGGGACGCAGCGTGGATCGCCAACGAAAGCGAGCCGATCCAGGCGGCTGGGTTGAGTGTAGGAGACCGGTTTAGCATCAAGGGAGAGAAGTTCCGGGTTATCGAAGAAGGCGACGCCGCAGTCAAACTCCAAGACGGAGCCGAATTCTGGATCCCCTACGAGGACACCAAAGGTCTTCGCATTGATAAGGGAAGCCTTGAAAAGGCCAGCCAGGAAGGACCCGAAGCCGGGAAGAAAAACCAGACGACTCCGGCCAAAGAATCACCGCTTCCAGAATGGCTCGAGGAACAGATGGGCCTGGACGTGGAGATTGCAGACAATGCCGGAATCTCCGGCGAAATCATCCGCCTCGCGAAGGCCGGCCGAACGGCCGCCCAGATCGCAAACGCCCTGGCCGAGAAGTTCCCGAAGGGCCTGGACCGCCTGGACCACACCCGCATTGTCCGGTCGGTCAGGAACATGGCCGGCGTCCCAGCACTGGACGACGACGTTGCCGTCGGCCCCGCCAAAGACTCCCTGGTCAAGAAAATGGCCGCCGCAGAACTCGCCATGCTCGAGGGCGACGGCGTCGAGGTGGACGCCGACGGCAAGGTGATCGACCCAGAACTGGCGAAGATCAAAGCCGATCTGGCCGAACCTGTCAAGTCTGGCGTGCTCTCTACCGAAGAGGCCCAGCGCATCGGGGCCGAATTCCGCGGGGAGAAGCCAGCCACGACCCCGGCCGTCGATGCCTGGAAGCGCGCCAAGGCGGCGTGGGATGCCGCCGGCAATGAAGTCCGGGCGGGTCTGGACCGCGAGAAAAGCGCCTTCGGTGAACCGGTAATGTGGCGTCTTCGCGTGACTTCAGGCTTGCGCGACGTGGAGAACTCCGGCCAGTGGTTCTCGGCCACCACCATGGACGGCAAGCAGAGGTTCTTGGTTAAGAACATGAACATCCCTGCCGGCCAGAAGATAGAGAAGGGAAGCGTCATCACCTTCCCCGCCTCCGAAAAGCCCAGAAAGACCGACGCCGATGGGAACGTCAAGAACACGCCCAGAATCCTCTACCCTGTGACGCAGGAGTATTTCGACCGAAGGGCTACCGAGCCAACCCCTGATGCCCCACAGTTCTCCCGGGCCAGGCCCAAAGACACCGCCACCCCGACCTTCGACGACCTGATCGCCAAGATCGAGGCCGAGCTGGCCGAGTCCAAGAAACCGGCCGCGTCCGAGACGGCCGCGCCAGCAGAACCTACACAGGCTGGCCTCTCCCCTCTCGCCGACAAGATCCGCGAGAAAGAGGGGATCGAGAAGCCAGAAGAAAAGACCGCCGGAGCGACAGGCCGACACAAGGCTTCGCTCATCGACGGCGTCTGGATGGTTCGAAAGCCCGACGGGTCCATCCTGCCGGGGTTCGCCACCACCAGCCAAGCCAAGGCCGACGCCAAGGCCGCCCTGCTCAACCTCGGGGCCGAAAAGGCCGGGCAGGCCCCCCCCACTCAGCAGGAACAGGCCGAGCCAGCCGCGGAGCCAAACCGCGGGGGCCAGCCGGCGTCACTCCTCGTCAAAAAGCCCGGGAAGCTCCCTCGGAAGCTGGAAAAAAAGGCAGACGGGACCACCATCGGATGGATTGGCGATTTCGAGACCCCTGATGGCACCGTCGCCTCGCTCTACAAGATCGACGAAGGGAAATGGCGAGTTATCAAACCCAAGGATTACAGTTCCTGGGCATCCGAAGCAGAGTCAGATGTTCTTTCCCGCGAGGATTTCGTTCCCATCGGCGGAACGCAGGTTTCCTCGGGCCAATACGTCAAGCGGTTCGGGCTCTCTCGCTCCGGCATGGCCAGATTCGGGTATGACACCTCCAGCCTTCCGCAAGTAGGAGACACCGTTTCCTTCAAAACGCCCGGCATCATGGGACCTCGGAAAGTCGTCGGGAAGGTCGAGCAGATCCTCCCCGGAGACAAACTCGAGATCAGAGCCCAGAGCGGCGACATTCACCAGGTCAGCCAGAGAGACGTCACCATAGCAACAAGGGGGACCAACCCTGGGGCTGAGCAACAGAAGGCTCCCGCTCCTGCGCCAGCCGAGACCAGGGCCGCCGCGGCATCGGCGTCTCGAACCCGGCCATCCGAGCCAGTGATGTTCAACGACGGCAAGGGCTTCGCCGGCCCTTCCGGTGCCAAGCTCATGAGCTACCAGTGGAAATGGACCCTCGAGGCCCGAGAAGACGACATCGAAGGCACAGTGGAAAAGCGGGTATCGGACTGGGACGAGTCCATGCCAAGCGACGAGACCGGCCGCGAAATCGTCCATCAGTTCCAGGTCTCCATGCCCGACGGATCCAGCCAGACCGTGAGCGCCGAAGGGGCCGCACGCCTCCTCGGCTTCGCCTCAGCCGAGAAGTTCCCCGGGAGCGTCAAGTCAGCGATCTCTGCGGCGAAGACCCTCGCCAGACTGGAAATGGAACTGGCCGAGATGACCGCCACGGCCGAAGCCAGGGCAAAGGCCCAGGCGGAGATCGACAAGATGACCCCGCCCGAGCCAACCCCCGGAGAGAAGACCGCTTTCGGGACATGGTGGAGCATGGGTGACTCCAAAGTTCTTCAGCGGGGGGAGTCCGACAAGATCGACCCCGAGCGCCGGAAGGCTCTCCTTTCCGACTGGAAGTCGAACCGGATGGTCGAGATGGGCTTCCCGAGATACTTCGACCCCTACAAGCTCGTCGAGCTGAAAAAGCGTGTCGAAAAGCAACGCCAGAAGCTGGCCGACATGACAGCCGACCAGCCCGAGGTA
>CAZKPI010000574.1:3459-3810 GCA_964554555.1 uncultured bacterium | reverse complement strand
CTGCTGGAAGAGTGCCGCGAGAAGAAGGAGTCGCTGCATCCCAACACGCGCCGCCTGATGATCGACCTGGACCGCGTGCGCCCCGGATGGCCGGTGGCGGCGGCCGGACCTGGCCTGGGCGCCGGATGACGGCTTTCCCCGTCCCTTCGCCTTGGGTGTCGGCGGCGGCGGGGGGTCGGGCCGCCAGGCCAGGCGGATGTGGGACAGTTCGGGAGCTGGGGCCAGGGCGATCTGCAGAGGGCCCGGCCCGGGGATGGTCACGCGGGTGCGCCGCGGCAGGAAATCCCGCTTCCAGAGCAGGATTTCATAGGTGCCGGGCGGTGCGGCGAGGACGAAGGAACCGTCGGGGCC
>CAZKPI010000574.1:0-3427 GCA_964554555.1 uncultured bacterium | reverse complement strand
CCTGGACGATGTCGAGTCCCTTGCCGCCGGGGACGGAACCGACCCGGGTTCCCAGGAAGATGCGCACGTCGGACAGGCCCGTTTCGGCGTGCTGGCGGTGGACGACCTGGCCGGCCAGCGGGATCACGGGGGCGGTCTCGCCGGGCCGGGCGGCTTCGCGCAGGCGGAAATACTCCAGGCCGAAGGTGTGGAGGGCGGGCGGAAGGAGGACGGAGCGGGAGGCGGGGGCGGGGGAGGCGGCCAGCGGGGCGGGCGGCAGATCGCCGGGCAGATCGCCGGCCGGGGCGAGGGTGGCCCAGCGCAGGACGGCGGTGCCCAGGAGCAGGGACAGGGTCCAGGGGGAGATGCCGATCTTCCAGGGGAGGGAGCCAGGACGGGTGTCGTGGTGGGGCATGCGATCCTCTCCGGCTAGGGGGATGGTTCCCGGGGTCTCTGAACCAGGTCGGGACAATCCATCCAGGGATGTCGGCAGAATTCCCTGCCGGCCGAAGGGCGCGGCGGCGCGTTGACCGGGGCCCCGGTTGTCGGAATCCGGCGGACAGGCAACCGGCCTTCGAGAAAACCCGATGGATCAGTTGACTTCAGCACCCGGCGATCTCTGCCCCCCTTGAGGCGGAAGTCCGGATTCAGGGGGAGCCGGCGGCCGCGGGGACGGTCAGGTTTCCCGTCGTCCCGTCACGGCCGACCGGGCCTGGCAGACTCCCGGGATCAGGGGATGGCGGTTTCCGTGTTCCGGCGCACCACGACGAAGGTCACGTCGTCAGGAAAGGAGGGGCCGCCGTTGCGGTGGATGGCCTCGGCGAGCAGGGCGTCGCGCAGTTCGTCGGCGGCGGCCGGGGGACGGGCGCGCAGGAAGGTCTCGAGGCCGGCCATCAGCCAGGGCTGTTCGGGAGGCAGTTCGAGGAGGCCGTCGGTGAACAGCAGGAGAGCGGCGCCGGGTGGGAGGACGGCGTCGGCGGTCTCGAAGGGGGCGCGCTCGCTGAACCCGAGGGGAGAGTGGGGCAGGTCGAGCCGGGTGATGGTGCCGTCGGGGGCCAGGACGAGGGGTTGGGGGTGGCCGGCGTTGGAGAAGGTCATCCGGCCGGTGGCGGGGTCGAGCAGGAGGGCGAAGAAGGTCATCAGCTTCTGGCGGCGCAGAAGGCGGTGGAAGAGGCGGTTGAGCCTCTGCATCAGCGGGATCAGGGGCTGGCCGGTGCGGCTCCAGGACCAGGTGGCGGCCTTGGCCATGGCCATGACGAGGGCCGAGGCGACGCCGTGGCCGGTGACGTCGCCGATGCAGAACAGGACCCGGCCGTCGGGGAGGGGGACGATGTCGAAGAAGTCGCCGCCCAGGTCGGCGGCGGCGCGGTTGACCACGGCCAGCTGGCACCCTTCGATCACGGGGGGGACGATGGGCATCAGGCGGTTCTGCACCGACTGGGCGAAGACCAGTTCCCCGATCTCCTCGATGGTGCGGTTGAACGAGCGGCCGAGCTCCCCGAACTCGTCGTCGGAATCGACCTGCAGGCGGACCGACACGTTGCGGGCGCGCAGGGCCTCGACGCCGCGCATCAGTTCCCGCAGAGGGGTGACCAGGGTATCGGTGAAGATGCCCCCGAGCAGGAGGGCGACGACGAGGGCCAGGGCCATGCCGAGGGCGAGGGCGAACCGGATGCCCGCCAGGGAGGAGCGGATGGCGGACATGGGATACCAGGCGAGCAGGAGGTGGCGTTTGATCTGGCGGGCGGGCGCGCCGACGGCCAGGAAGTCTTCCCCCTGCCAGGCGAATCTGATCTGGAGCGGCTCGCCGACGATCCGCACCCGCTGGGCGAAGGCCCGCAGGGGGGCGGGCAGGCTGACCGGCTCGGCGGGGACGAACTGACTGCGGTTCAGGCTCCAGGCGGCCACGCGGAGGGCGGCCTGGTCGATGCCCTCCCGTTCGAGGAGGACGCGGGTCAGGTAGGGGGGAATGACCTGTTCGAGCTTCTGGTCTGCCTGCAGGATGGCGGCGGGGGAGGTGGGGTCGCGGAAGTAGGTCCACCACCACCACAGGTCGTAGTCGCCGAATTTCAGTTCGTGCACGGTGTCGGGGGCGTTGGTGATATGAACCCACCCGGTGAGCGGGCTGTCGAGAATGCTGGTGATGACGAGTTCGGCGGGGTCGATGCGGACCTTCTGCGAGGGGCGCAGGCGGTCGGACAGGAACAGGTCGATGAACCGCCGGCTCAGCACGCGGGCCAGCACACCGATTTTCTGGGTGAGGTCGGGGCGCTCGGTGGTGAACAACAGGTTGCCGTTGAGGTCGCGGGCCTCGAGCCAGTTCAGTCGCCTGGCCCGTTCGTAGAGGATGGCCTTGTCGCGCATGCCGGCCGGGTTCCGGCGGAAGCCGGGATCCCGGGCGAACTCGCGCAGGTCGCGCAGGAAGCGTTCTTTCTCGGCCCCGAAGCCCTGGTCGATGCGGGTCAGGCGTTCGAGGGCGGCCCGCTGGGCCTCGGCGACCAGGACCTCCTCGCGCTCGCGGAAATGGCTGAGGGCGAGGGCGGCGAGCGCGGCGAGGCCGATCAGGGTGAGGTAAAGGAACAGGCCGGTCAGGCGGGCGCGCAGGGGCAGGCGGGCCAGGGCGGCCGGGGTTCCCCAGCGGGCGAGGGCGGCGGCGAGGCCGAGGACCAGGCAGGACAGGAGAACGTCGAGGGCCGTCGACCAGCCGCGGTGGGGGCCCGGTGGATAGGGTTCGGCGGCGATCAGGCGCAGGCCGCCGTGGCGGTCCCAGGCCAGGCTCCAGTCGTCGGGCAGGCCGGCCTCGCGGCCGGCCTCTCCCTCCGGCGGCTGTGCCGGCAGGCCGTCGGGGACGGGGAGTCCCGGGATGGCCGCGAAGGTGGTCCGGCGGCCCCCCGGACCTTCGCCGAGAAGGACCAGGCCGGGTTCGGGCCGCTCCTGCAGGGCCAGGCGCAGGAAGATTTCGGGGGCCGGGCGGTCCCACAAGGCGATCAGGACGCTGTCGACGGGCGGTGACGCCAGGGGTTCCCAGTAGAGGAGACCGTTCCCGGCGGCTCCGTAGACCGGCATCGCGGTCCCGGCGCGGGCCTTCAGGGCGGGGAACTCGAAGCCACTGCCGAACAGGGTATCAATCTCCTTGGCGCGGAACATGTCGAGCCGGCGGCCGGTCCGGAGCAGGATGCTCCAGCCGTCGGTCACCAGGTCGGCGGCCCGGGGGGGCTTGCCGGGCAGGGGAAGCAGGGTGCCGGAGGCGTTGAACGCGTAGAGCTGGAGGTCGAGCCCGGAGCTGGCCACGGCCGCCCGCCAGCAGGCCCCCAGCTCTAGGCGTTGAACGCGTAGAGCTGGAGGTCGAGCCCGGAGCTGGCCACGGCCGCCCGCCAGCAGGCCCCCACCCGGTTGGGGGTGGGCGGCCCCGCCCGCAGGTCGGCGATCAGGCCGGCGGCCCGGCGCT
>CAZKPI010000573.1:2497-3814 GCA_964554555.1 uncultured bacterium | reverse complement strand
GTCGTCGAGCGTTTCGAGCCGGGCCGCCAGCTCTGCCGTCCGCCGCCGAAACCGGGCCAGCACGCCGGGCCAGGCGCGGCGCACCTCGCCGCCGACCCGCGCCAGGTAGCGCCGCACCGCCCCGCCGGCCAACGCCAGCACCGGTGAATCCAGCCGGTTTCCCAGCCGGGTGCGCAAACGGTCGGGCGTCTGCACCAGGGCATTGAGGTCGCGCAGGTTGCGCCAGAATCCCGGCCCGTCGGCCAGCCGGGGGATGACCTCCCCGAGCAGGCCGACCTGCTCGCTGGCCGTCAGCCGAACCTGAAAACGGCTCCTGAAATCGAAGGCCGCCGCGTTGGCGAAGACCCAGCCGTCGACCGAACAGGCCAGCTGGTCCTTGTCGGCGAGGGGATGCCCCATGAAGGCGGCGAACGACCGCACCCCCTGGTCGAACACCTCGCGGATGTTGCTCCAGCCAAGCGGGCTGAGCGGGAAGGGATACCGCTCCGCCGTCAGGGCGCGGGTCCACTCGATGCCTGCCGGGAAACCCCCGCCCATGGCCGTGACCGGACGCACCTGCAGGATGACCAGCCCTGCCGCGTCGAACGCCCACTCCACATCGACCGGGCCGCCGAACACTTCGCCCAGCCGCACCACGGCCTTCAGCAGGTCGGCCAGGCGCTCCGCTCCGAACGGTTCCAGGTCGGCGGGGGGGGCGATCTCCTCCCGGTCACTGCCCGACAGCGGGATCACCCACCGCCGCAAGCCCGCCGGCCGGCTTCCCAGCGCAGTGGACGCCCCGGCCTGGCGTTCCGGTGCGCCCCCGGCCACCCCGCCGGTCGCCGCAGGTTCTGGCGGGGCAGGGGCGGCTTGGGCACCCCCGCCTGCCGCCTCGATGGAGGTTGACGCGCCGGCGTTCCTTCCTGGAACCTCGATGGCGGTCGAACCCCCGGCGTTGCCAGCGATAGCCCTGGACCTGGCCCCCTCAGGCGGATAGGTCGTCGCGGTGCCGTCGGTCACGCCGGCGGGGAGGCCGCAAACCGCCTCGATCACCACAGCCGGCCTGGCGGTCAGCGGGTCGCGCGAAAACGCCACGCCCGACCAGAGGGGATCCACCTGCGGCTGGATGAGCAAAGCGAGCCGGACCGTCGTCGGATCGATGCCCAGCCGGCCGGCGTAGGAGAGGAATGGCGCCCCGAACGGGGCGGCCCACCCGGCCCGCACCGCGCGCGCCAGGGCCCCGGCTTCCCGCGGCACGCCGGCCGTCGACACCAGTTGCCCTGCCCCGCTGGCCTCCTCCAGGTCCTCGAGGTCGGCCGACGACCGCACCACCAACGT
>CAZKPI010000573.1:0-2455 GCA_964554555.1 uncultured bacterium | reverse complement strand
CCGGACATCAAGGCAGGCGAGCATCTCCGCCGCCTCGGCTTGCAGGGGCCCGGCGGCCGCGACCGCCTCACCCGCTCCGGCGGCCGCCCGCACCCGGTCTGCCGCCGCCTGCCACCGCGCCAGGAAGGGCCCCGCTCCGAACGTCGAGCGGAACAGCCCCGCCGGCAGAACGAAGGTGGCCGGAATGCGAAACCCCGCCGCCCCCGCCCGCGCCAGCGCCGCCCCCTTGCCTCCGACGCGGCGGGGACCGAGGCCGGGCGCCAGGGGAATCACCCCCTGCCCGCCGTCCAGGTCGGCAGGGGGGATGGCGGGTGACGGGATAGGAGGCATCGGTTCACGTCCTTTCCCGTCTGTTGTACATCACCCGCCGGCAATTGACCAGAGCCCAAGACCGGGGTATGCCCCGGCCCCCTCGCGGCCTGGCCGCAGTTGGCCCGGGAATTCGCCAGTCAGGCCCCTCCCGGGAATCCCGTCGGGAAATCCTTTCCGGACTGGTTCTCCAGGCCAGGGAATGCCTTTCCTGCAGAGGGACCTCCGCGTCTGCCGGGGCACCCCAGGCGGCCGGACAACATGACTGGCCTGGAAACCCCCTGCTCTCGGGGGGGCAGTACTGGAGCCCGGTCAGCCGCCGTCGATGGCGTTGGAGACGGTCAGAACCCCAGCCGGGAGAAGGGCCAGGAATATCGGAGCGTGTTGACGAGAAAGGGGCGGATGATGCTGTCCCAGGTCAGGGCGAGCATTCCCAGGCAGATGAACCCATGGATGGCCAGGAACACGAGAGCGTGCCGCCGTCCGGCGGGGTTCTGCAGGGCCCGCGCGAAGTGCCAGGCCGCCCCCGCGAGGTTCGCCACGACCATGACCACCGCGCCGAAGCCGAAGCAGACCCCGGCCACGGCAAAGTCGGCGGAACTGTGGTGACTGCGGGCGGCGGCCGCCTGCACCAGGATCACCAGCCCGGCCAGCACCCCCCACGGCAGTGCCAGCAGAAGCCACGGGCCCCACCCCGGTTGGGCGGCAGGGGTGCCTGTTGGTTCCGGAGTGGTCATGGTCTGCCCCTGCGCCGCCAGCGGTCCGACCGGCACGCCGCGGGGAACTCCTGTTCCCCCGGCACGGCGGCCCCGAGGGCCCCGAGCGCGTCATCCCCTGGCCGCCGGCTCCAGTCGCGGCCGTCGTGACCTTCCTGCCGAGGCCGGAACCAGTCCGGCGGCTCCGGGGGGTGCCGGTTGTCGACCGGTCCCCGGTTCCACCGATGGTCATCGTGGCCCCGGAAATGGGAGTATTCCATCGTTGCTGTCCCCCGGCCGCGCCGGGGCCGCGGCCCCGACGGCCCGTTCCTCATCAGTCGAAGGTGTCCATGAACGCCAGGATCTGCGCCTCGTCCTGGCCGAGCTGTTCCCGGAGACGCTCCATCCGTCCCGGGCCGCCGCCCGCAAGCAATACAGCGGCCAGCTCGGCCGCCGACTTGGCCATCAGCAGAAGGAAGACGGCCAGCCCGTAGTCGCGCCCCACCTCGCGGGCTGTGCGGTAGAGGTTCATCAGGAACAGCCAGGCCGTCGACCGCTCCCCGCGCCGGCAGGCGTTGGTGCGCCAGAGGACGGCTTTGGGCGGGAACAACAGTCGGCGCCAGAAGGTTCCGAGCCACGCCAGCTTCGGCCCGAACCGGTTCTCGTAGGTGAAGGCCAGGTAGGCCTTCTCGATCTGCGACGACCAGGTACTGCGGCTGTCCGCCAGCAGGTCGGAACGGGCCGCGAGCGCCTCGGTGTCGCGCACCACGAAGGGGTCGGCGGCGGCGCGCCAGCGGTCGAGCAGGGCGGCGGGGACGGCGAGGCCGTACAGCGCCTGGGCGAGCCGCACCGGCCGGAACACCGCGGTGGCTGTGCCCGCTTCCTCCACCAAGCGGCCAAACCCCTCCCAGTCGAAGGCGCCGGCGGCGCGCACCACGTTGGCCAGGTCGCCCAGTTCCTTCAGCCCGGTCTTGTAGTAATGGAAATGCACGCCCAGGTGGTGCAGGGTGTCGAGCGGCCCCAGGCACGCCACCTCCTGGCCGGCCACGCGCAAGGGTTGGCGGCGGGCCCAGATGCCGTCATAATCGAGCCGGTACCCCGTCTTCGGGCTGGCCAGCCCCCAATGGACACCCAGCACGAACTGCAGGTCGCGCGACACGTAGGCCGGCAGGTGGTGGGTCCGGCGGGGGTCGGGGTGCTCGTCGCCCCCGTCGAGCAGGGCGAGGGGGACCATCCCCATCCCGTCCAGGACCTCCTGAACCGCCCCGATGTCCGTCGCCCGGATCAGCAGGTCCATGTCGTTCATCTTCTTGTAGGCGGGGTCGCCGTAGATGGTTTCGCCGAAGGCCACGCCCTTCAGAACGATGACGGGAAGGCCGCGGGCGGCCAACCGCCGGAACAGCTCCCCGGCCCGCTCCAGCCGGAGGGTGTTGCGCCGCTCCACCGCCGCC
>CAZKPI010000572.1:1808-3820 GCA_964554555.1 uncultured bacterium | reverse complement strand
TGACGGTGTATTCGGCGTCCATGCCGTTGCTGAAGAAGAAGCTGAGGTTGGGGGCGAACTCGTCGATCTTCAGGCCGCGGTTGAGGAAATACTCGACGAAGCTGAAGCCGTTGGCCAGGGTGAAGGCGAGCTGGGAGATGGGGTTGGCGCCGGCCTCGGCGATGTGGTAGCCGGAGATGCTGACCGAGTAGTAGTTCCGGACGCCCTGGCGGATGAAATACTCCTGGATGTCGCCCATCATCTTCAGGGCGAAGTCGGTCGAGAAGATGCAGGTGTTCTGGCCCTGGTCCTCTTTCAGGATGTCGGCCTGGACGGTGCCGCGCACGGTCTGCAGGGTGCGGGCGCGGACGGCGGCCGCCTCGTCGGCGGTCAGGGGGGCGCCCTTCGCCTTCTCGGCCGCGGCGATCTGCTGGTCGATGGCGGTGTTGAAGAAGAAGGCGAGCATGATGGGGGCGGGGCCGTTGATGGTCATGCTGACGCTGGTGTTGGGGTCGCACAGATCGAACCCGTCGAAGAGCGTCTTCATGTCGTCGAGGGTGGCGATGCTGACGCCGCTTTCGCCGATCTTGCCGTAGATGTCGGGGCGGCGGTCGGGGTCCTCGCCGTAGAGCGACACGCTGTCGAAGGCGGTCGACAGGCGCTTGGCGGAGTCGCCCTGGGTCAGGTACTTGAACCGCTGGTTGGTGCGCCCGGGCCCGCCCTCGCCGGCGAACTGCCGCTTGGGATCCTCGTCCGAGCGCTTGAAGGGGAAGACGCCCGCGGTGTAGGGGAAGGCGCCCGGCACGTTCTCCTCGCGCAGGTAGCGGACGATCTCGCCACGGTCCTCGGTGGCGGGCAGGCAGACCCGGGGCAGGCGCGTGCCGGCCAGGGAGACGGTGTAGGTGGGGACCTCGAACACCTTGCCGCGGACGCTGTACTGGAAGACATCCCGGCGGTAGGAGGCGCACAGGTCCGGCCAGCGGCCGAGTTCATGCTGGAGCCAGGGCGGCACCTTTTTCCACTCCTCGTCACGCAGGGCCTGCAGTTCCTCGCGGGCGGCCTCGGAGCGGGCCAGCTCGAGGGCGCGTTCGAGACCCTGGACGGTGGCGGCGGCCTTGGCCTGGGCGGCGGTCTCCTGGTGGTAGGCGCGCACGGTGGCGGCGATCTCGGACAGGTAGTGGGTGCGGTTCTGCGGGATGATGGGGGCGACGAAGCTGGACCGCTGGGCGGTCAGCAGTTCGAGACGCGGCGGCCACAGGGTCTTGCCCGAGCGGCGGTTGAGCAGGCCGAGAAGGGCGCGGTAGAGGGCGTTGGCGCCGTCGTCGTTGAACTTGCTGGCGATGGTGCCGAAGACCGGGTAGTCGGCGTCGGGACGGTGCTGGCCGGCATGGCGGGTGCGCCGGAGCTGGCGCACGACATCGCGGAAGGCGTCCTCGGACCCGCGGCGGTCGAACTTGTTGATGGCGATGAGGTCGGCGTAGTCGAGCATGTCGATCTTCTCGAGCTGCATCGGGGCGCCGTATTCCGCGGTCATGACGTAGAGGGCCACGTCGCAGATGTCGAGGATGCCGGTGTCGCCCTGGCCGATGCCGCTGGTCTCGACGATGACCAGATCGAACCCGGCGCGGCGGGCCAGGCTGACGGCGTCGGTCACCACGTTGGCCAGTTCGGTCTGACTGCCGCGGGTGGCGAAACTGCGCATGAAGACGTGCGGGTGCTGGATGGCGTTCATGCGGATGCGGTCGCCGAGCAGGGCTCCGCCCGTCTTCTTCTTCGAGGGATCGATGCTGAACACGCAGTAACGGCGGTCGGGGAACTCGAGCAGGAAGCGGCGGACGATCTCGTCGGTCAGACTGCTCTTGCCCGCCCCGCCTGGCCCGGTCACGCCCAGCACCAGGGGCGGTTCGGCGCGGTGGTCGGGGCCGGCCTTCTCCAGCCCGCCGGTGCGGCGGCCGCGGTCGACCTCCTTCTGGAGGGCGGCGGGCAGTTTGAGCGAATCGCTCTCGAGAACTGTGAGGGCCCGCGCCAGGCGG
>CAZKPI010000572.1:433-1791 GCA_964554555.1 uncultured bacterium | reverse complement strand
CGGCGCGTTTCCTCCGCCCGGATGGGCTGGTCGCCGAGCTCTTTCGGCCACTCGGCCAGCGAGAAATCGGCCTTCTGGAGCATGTCGGAGATCATGCCCAGCAGGCCCAGGCGGCGGCCGTCGTCGGGGGAATACAGGCGGGTGATGCCTTCCTTGTGCAGTTGGGCGGCTTCCTGGGGCAGGATGACCCCGCCGCCGCCGCCAAAGATCTTCACGTGGGGGCATCCCTGCTCGTCGAGACTCTGGCGCAGGAACCGGAAGAACTCCATGTGCCCCCCCTGGTAGGAGCTGACCGAGACGGCCTGCACGTCCTCCTGGACGGCCGCGCTGACGATCTCGCCGACACTGCGGTTGTGACCGAGGTGGATGATCTCGGCCCCCTCCTGCTGGAGCAGGCGGCGCATCAGGTTGATGGCCGCGTCATGCCCGTCGAACAGGGCGGTCGCCGTCACCATCCGGATCTTGTTCTGGGGCCGGTAGCTGGGGGTGTCTGCCATGGTGCGTCCCTTTCCCCGCCGGGCCCCGCGGGGGGCGCGGCGGAAATCCTCGAGAAGGTTCCGGGTCAGTTCGCGGCGGGCCGGTAGGAGCCCATCCGCAGGGCCACGAGGCCGTAGGTCAGGCCCCCGCCGAACCCCGCGAACAGCACGAGGTTGCCGGGCCTGATGCGCTCCTGCTGGAGAGCTTCATGCAGGCAGATGGGAATGGTGCCGGCGACCGTGTTGCCGTATTTGTCGAGGTTGGTGAAGAACTTCTCCATCGGGCAGTTGAACCGCTTGGCGGCTGACTCGATGATGCGGATGTTGGCCTGGTGCGGGATGATCAGGCTGACGTCGTCGAGGGTCAGCTGGTTGCGGGTCAGCACCTGCTCGATCATGTCGCCGACGATGCGGGTGGAGAACTTGAAGACTTCCTTGCCGTTGATCTTGACGTAGTGCAGGCGGTTCTTGACCGTCTCCTCGGTGGTCGGCATCTCGGTGCCTCCCGCCGGGATCACGATGTGGTCGGCCCCACTGCCGTCGGCGCCGAGGAGGGTGTCGAAGATGCCCTCCTTCCCGTCGGGGGAGGGGCCGAGGACGACCGCGCCGGCGCCGTCGCCGAACAGCACGCAGGTGTTGCGGTCGGTGAAATCGAGGACCTTCGAGAGGATGTCGGCTCCGATGACCAGGACGTAGTCCATGGCCCCGGTGGCGATGAACTGGTGGGCAATCGAGGCGCCGTAGACGAACCCCGAGCAGGCCGCCTCGAGATCGAAGGCGGCGGCGTTCACACAGCCCAGCTTGTGCTGAATGATGCAGGCCGTGGCGGAGATGGGCCGGTCGGGGGTGAAGGTGGCGAGGATCACCGCGTTGATCTTCTCG
>CAZKPI010000572.1:0-410 GCA_964554555.1 uncultured bacterium | reverse complement strand
CCATCTGGGCGGCCGGCAGGGCGATGTCGGACAGTTTCTGGTGCGGCTCGACGATCCGCCGTTCCCGGATGCCGGAGCGGGTGACGATCCACTCGTCGGTGGTGTCGACCATCTTCTCGAGATCGAAGTTGGTCAGTCGCTTTTCGGGAAGGTACATGCCGGTGCCGAGAATGGTCGAACGTCGCATTGGTTGCATGAAAGGCAATCCTCCAAACCCAGGGTGGAAAAGTTCCAGAACACTATACGAATTCCCGGGGAAAGTCAAGGGTGAACTGCCAGGGAAAGCCACATCTGGAGAGGGTTTTGGCCGTATCTCACGGGGCTTCCCGGTTGGGCCGCGCCCTCCCGGCCGGCGATGGCGCGGCCAGTTGCCATTGTCGATCAGAGGGGAACCCGCCGCCGCGGCCGTG
>CAZKPI010000571.1:0-3849 GCA_964554555.1 uncultured bacterium | reverse complement strand
GTCCTGTTCTCGATCGTCATGGGCGTGGCCATGGGCATCTGGAGCAACGCCCAGCGCAACATCTCCCGCACCACCACCCGCCAGATCCTCCAGCGCGAGAGCCGCACCATCATCATGCAGTTGACCGCCGACCTCAAGGCGGTGAAATCAGGCACCTTCAAGACCACGCCCGATCCGCTCACCCTGGAGTTCAAACGCTTCGCCAGCGAAGGCAAGGAGGGCGACGCCGAGAAGCTCGCCAGCGAGCGCACCGTCACCGTGCGGTATGCGTTCTCCAAGCCCATCTTCCGCCGCACCCTCGAGGGGAAGGGCCCCCACACGCTGTCTGGCCACGTTGACGCGATCACCATCACCAAGCAGAACCTGTCGCCCGAGGAGGCCGAAAAGAACCCCAACCTCCAGGCCCGCGTCGATGTCGTGCTCACCATGAAGATGCGCGTTCCCGGCACCACCCGCGACGAGGTCCACGTCGAGCGCACCTCCGTGGTCATGCGCGACGACTACTACCAGCTGGTCAGCAAGAACTACCCCAGCAACATGCAGTTGGCCACCACCATCAAGGAGAAGATCGACGAGGTCGAGGCCTGCACCTGGTTCGACGAGGAGCTGTCGAAGGATGCCCTCAAGAACCTCACCAAGGAACAGATCGACGACCTGACCAAGGTCCAGCAGGACACCATCAAGCAGGCCAACGACGACCTCGACGGCCTCAATGACCAGATCAACAAGGTTGACACCGGCCATTCCTGGTGGGCCTGGCTGACCGGCGAGGATCCCGACGTGGCCGATGTGTACAAACTGCAGAAGGACCTGAAGGCCATCGAGTGCCCCGACAAGAACATCCCCGAGAAGGGAAGCGGCAACCGGGCCTCGGAAAAGGCCGACAAGATCATCCAGACCCTCAAGGACAAGATCGACACCAACGAGAAGAAGTTCTTCGAAAACTCCTTTGCCGGCAAGACCATCTACGACCCCAACAAACCCGACCAGGCCGACAAAGCCGCCGCCCAGAAAAAAGCCTATGAGATGAAGCTGGTCGACCGCCAGATCGAGAAGGCCATGGAGAACCTCAGCGAGGAGGACAAGAAAGATCCCGAGAAGATGAAGCAGTTCACCAAGATGATCGACAAATATCCGCCATCCGAGGCCGAACTGCGCTCCCAGCTCGAGAAGGAACTCGCCAACGCCAACATGAAGGACGATGAGAAGAAGGCCTACATCGACGGCAAGTGCAAAGAGATGAGCCTGGTGAAGGCCGAATACGCCAACTGCGACCTCGCCTGGATGGAATCCGACGAGAACAAGGACAAGGTCAAAGCCTACGAGGCCGCCAAACAGCTCTACAACTTCGGCAAGAGCAAGGTCGAGAACCTCCGCATGAAGGAGATGTGCATCGACAACATCAAGACCCTGGAAGACGCCAAAAAAGAAATGGCCAGCACCCAGGGCACCTGATCCTCCCCCGCCCGTCCATCACCCCGCCGGAACGCCCACGCGTTCCGGCGCCCTGTTTCTGGTGCGTGCCCCGCCGGACCCCGATGTCCGACCGCCCTGGCCCGACCCGACCCGGAAACCGCCCCGCCGCCTCGGCAAGGAACCCCCATAGGTGACAGGCCGCCGAGGGCGGATCCCCTTCGGGCCGCCTGGCCGCCGCAGAAAGAATCCCCTGCGGCTTCCTGGCCGGTCGGCCCCCCAACCCGCCCGGGAACCTGCGGCCCCGGCCCCGGTCCCGTTTCGGGCTTTCGTCTTCGGTGGTTCGGTGGTTCGGGAACGCGGTATGCGGTAGAATGATCCCGGCCCGAACCTCTGTTGGGAGGTTTCATGCACGCCCCTCAGCCATGCTTTCCCCGCCCTCTTGCCAGCCTTCTCCTGGGCCTCACCCTCCTGCTCCTCCCCCCGGCCGCCGGGGCCCGCACCTGGTATGCCATCCGCGCGCCCCAGCCCGAGGTGAAGAACGCCCTCTGCACCCTCATCGAAGGCGACGACACCTGGGTCGGCTATGAAGGCTTCGGCCTTGTGTTGTACAACTACTACGGCGAGCCTCAGCTGATCCTGACCCCCAAGGAAGGCCTGCCCGGCCCCACCGTCACCGACCTCGTCCGCCGCGACAAGGAACTCTGGATCGGCACCGCCGACGGCCTGGTCAGCCGGCACGAGGGCGGCGCCATGCGCGTGTTCACGACCGACCTCGGCCTTCCCGACAACGGCATCACCTGCCTCGAGGTCCACGGCAGTACCCTGTATGCGGGCACCATGAAGGGTCTGGCCGTCTTCCGCGGCGGCGGCTTCACGGTCATGGGCGAGGAACAGGGCCTGCCTTCGGCGCACATCACCGACCTCTGTTCCTGCGAAAAGGGACTGCTGGTGGCAACCACCAAGGGCTGGGCGATCGTGCGCGGCGACGCCGTCGAGAGCCATTCATCAGCCACCGATCCCCTGCCGTGCGAGTGGATCACCGCCATCGCCTACTACCGGTACAAAGATTTCAAGCTCGGTTCCACCTCGACCACCGGCGACGAATGGATCATCCTCGGCACCGCCGGTGAAGGCCTGTACCGCTACAACAGCGGCGGCTACAAAGCCCCCGAGGGCGGGGAACTGGTCGGCCCCGGCCTGCCCTGGATCACCTGCCTCGCCTACGAACCCATCGAGCGCAAGCTCTGGGTCGGCGGCAAGACCGGCCTGGCCATCGAGGACGTCGTTGCCAACACCTGGGAGCGGTTCGACACGCAGAATTCGGAACTGCCCTCCGACGAAATCCATGATCTCAGCCTGCGCGTGATCGACGAGCCGATCCGCGACTACGAACTGCTCAACGCCTCGGGCCTGCCCCAGATCCGGGGCCAGGAATGCCCGTGCGCCACCTGCGCCCGCGAACTGGCCTCGCCAAAACCCAAACCCTGCGAGAGCTGTTGGGCCGTTCCCCTCCCCCGCAAGCCCACGATCCATCACAAGATCCAGACCTGGGCCGGCATCGGCACCCCCCTCGGCGCCTGCGTGTACTACCACAAGAACCTGCCCCACGTCGGCCAGTCCAACTTCTACGCCTACCTGGCCAACCAGGGCTGGAAAACCGTCGGCATGGGGAAGGGTGAGTACATCTTCGCCGGGGTCTACCCGCCCGGCGCCGCCGAGGGCTTCCTGTTCGTCTTCGCCCAGACCGCCGTGCGGTTCCAGCCCTTCGGCTGTAACCCGCCCACGGCCCAGTACACCACCGAGATCAACACCCTGACCACCGACCATCGCGGCAACCCGATGGTCGGAGGCCGGAGCGTCATCGGCGGCGGGGTCGGCATCCTCGACTACCAGAAGGACATCTGGGAGATCCTGGCCGGGGCGAAGGGGCTGACCGACACCAACGTGACCGCGTTCTGGCGCGACGGCCCGGACGTGCTCGTCGGCACCGGCGGCATGGGAAATTCCGGCAGTCTCTTCCGCCTGAAGGACGGAGCGTTCACGACATTCCCCACCGCCGGCCTGCCCGTCGAGGGATCGACCAGCCTCTTCCCCTCACCGGTGACCGCCGTCTGCGCCGACGAGAACAAGGTCTACGTGGGCACGAAGAAAAGCGGCGTCTACACCTTCGAAAACGACGCCTGGACCCGCATGGAATCCCTGCATACCAAGGCCCTGTCGACCGACGAGATCCAGGCCCTGGCCTGCCGCAACGGCGTCTTGTACGTCGGCACGAAACGCGGCATCGACGCGTTTTGCGCCGGGGCCGCCTCCCACGTCGACATCACCAGCCTCAGCGCCCAGACCAACGAGGTCGAAGCCCTCCTGTGGGACGACTCGGAAGGCGACACCGACAAGCTCGTCCTCTGGGTCGGCCACAAAGACGGCATCCTG
>CAZKPI010000570.1:0-3850 GCA_964554555.1 uncultured bacterium | reverse complement strand
TATCGCTTCAAGGGTCCAGACCGGTGATCACGAAAAGGGACCACCGGCGGTGAAGGCCCCCACCCGGCTGACCGAGATCCTCGACACCCGCAAGGCCTCCCCCCGCCTGCTCGACCTCCCCCGCAAGAACCCCAAGGTCCTCGAACCGGTCCTCAACGAAGGCCAGCCGGTGGTCATCAAGGCCGAGGTCCACCCCGACCAGTCAGCGGCCATGACCATCTCGAACGGTCCCGTCCAGCGCCTTGTCGCCTACATCCCGGTCCGGCACGGCAAGGAGGTTCTGGGAATGATGATGCTCGAGCGCTACGGCCAGGAAGAGAGCCCCGAGAAGATGATCAGCATGCTGACCTACTACCTCTCCCACACCGCCATCGCGCTCAAGAACGCCCTCGCTACCCGCAGTCTCGAAGTCCAACAGCAGGCCCTCACCACCACCATCAGGAGCCTCGAAACCCAGATCGAGGGCTTCCTCGAGCTGGCCCGCATCACCCCGGACCAGAGCGATCAGCCCTACCAGAAGTATCTGCGGGCCCTCGGGCGCATCTGCGGCGCCGTCGACGGCATCATCCTCCGCCTGCACAACGACGGCACCGCCCAGCCCCTGGCCCGCATCGACGCCACCCGGCCCCTGGCCATGCGCCCTCTCGAGGAGAAGGTTCTCAAGACGCTACGGGCCAACCCCGCCCACAAGGCGGTCATCAAGGAAGCCTCGGAAGGGGTGACCCTCCTCGGGTATCCCCTCAACCAGGGCCAGCGCCTGGTGGGAGTTCTGTTCATGCAGGTTCCCAACTCCGACCCCAGCCTCCTGGGTATCGTGGACGTCGGCGCCAAGCTGGCCGCCGAGAGCCTCGGTCTCTTCGTCCTCAACGAGGAGAAGGAGTTGTGGGAAAACTTCTACAAGGCCAACCTCACCGCCTGAACCGTCTCCCCGTCCAACCACCGCCCCTGGCCGACGCCGGGGGCGGTTCCGTTCTCCCGTCCTTCCCGGACACGTTCGGGGATCCGATTGGCCCCGCCTCTCCAGCGGGCCAGGGTTCGGCCGGGGCGGTTGCGGCGCCGTCCTCCCGGCAGGCGGCCCCACCGGTCAACGGGCCGCCGGCGTCCTTCCCCTCCCGGCGCTCCCTTATGCGGCCGGCACCCGGTAGTAGTCGCGATACCAGGCCACGAACCGTTCAATGCCCACCTCGAGCGGGGTGGCCGGGGCGAACCCCACGTCCCGCCGCAGGTCATCGACGTCGGCATAGGTGGCGGGAACGTCGCCCGCCTGCATGGGCAGGAAGGTCTTCTGCGCCTTCCGCCCCAGCTTCTCCTCGAGGATTTCGATGAACCGCAGGAGCTCGGCCGGCTGGTGGTTGCCGATGTTGTAGACCCGGTAGGGGGCCCGACTGCTGGCGGGATCAGGCCGGGCGCCCGACCAGGCGGGGTTCCCCTCGGGAATGCGGTCGGTAACCCGCACCACCCCTTCGACGATGTCGTCGATGTAGGTGAAATCGCGCTGCATCTTGCCGTCGTTGAAGACCTGGATCGGCTGTCCGGACAGGATGGCCCTGGTGAACAGGAACAGGGCCATGTCGGGCCTTCCCCAGGGCCCGTAGACGGTGAAGAAGCGGAGCCCGGTGACCGGCAGGCCATAGAGGTGGGCGTAGGTGTGGGCCATCAGTTCGTTGGCCTTTTTGGTGGCCGCATAGAGGGAAACGGGGTGATCGACGTTGTGGTGAACCGAGAAAGGCATCACGGTGTTGGCCCCGTAGACCGAGCTCGAACTGGCGTAGGTCAGGTGGGGAACCTTGGCGTGGCGACAGCCCTCGAGCACGTTCACGAACCCGACGAGGTTGGCGTCGACGTAGGCATGCGGGTTGGTCAGGCTGTAGCGAACCCCGGCCTGGGCGGCGAGGTTCACCACCCGGTCGAACCGGTGCTGGCGGAACACCTCCGCCATGGCGGCGCGATCGGCCAGGTCGGCCTTGACGAACCGGAAGCCGGAGGCCTTTTCGAGAATGGCCAGGCGGGCCTGCTTGAGGGTCACCTCGTAATAGTCGTTCAGGTTGTCCAGACCGACCACGGTGTCGCCCCGCCGCAGAAGGGCCTGGGAAAGGTGGAAACCGATGAACCCGGCGGCGCCGGTGACCAGGATGTTCATGCACGGACCTCGACAGGTGGGATGGCCTGATGGTAACCCAGGCTCCGTCGCTTCTCAACCGGGATCCCGGCTGAGCTTATCCCTCCGTCCTCCCCCCATTCTCACCCCATCCTCACTCCGGCCCGGCCATCCCTGACTTCCCGGCACCGCCCTGGTCCCGGTGCATGGGCCCAGGAGCCGGGGCGATCCGCCGGCCGCCCGCGCACCCCCTGGGCCAATCGGCCACTGGCCTTGCACCGCCGCCTTCCCCGGTCCGCCTGACCTTCCCTGTGGTATACTCGGCCGGTCCGAACACCAGGAAAGGAAGCCGTCATGGAAGCCAGAGAAATGCCCAAAAAGGCCGTTCTGTCGGGAAATGCGGCCATCGCCCGCGGGGCCTGGGAGGCCGGCGCCCGGTTCGCCGCCGCCTATCCGGGAACCCCGTCCACCGAGATCCTCGAGTACTGCGGCACCTACGCCGAGATCGACGCCCAGTGGGCCGTCAACGAGAAGACCGCCCTGGAGACCGCCCTGGGCGCCTGTTACGGCGGCGCCCGCGCCTTGTGCGCCCAGAAGCACGTCGGCCTCAACGTCGCCGCCGACCCCTTCTTCACCGCGGCCTACACGGGCGTCAACGGCGGATTCGTCATCGTCACCGCCGACGACCCGGGCATGCACAGCTCGCAGAACGAGCAGGACAACCGGTTCTACGCCCGCATGGCCAAGACGCCGCTGTTCGAGCCCAGTTCCAGCCAGGAGGCAAAGGACATGACCGCCGCCGCCTTCCTGCTGTCCGAGCAGTATGACGCCCCGGTCCTCCTGCGCACCACCACCCGCATCTCGCATTCCGAAGGCATCGTCACCCTCGGCCCCCGCCAGGAGGCCCCCGCCCGCGCGCTCGAGCGCAACATGGCCAAATACTGCGTCCTGCCCGCCAACGCCCGCCAACTGCACGTCAAGGTCGAGGAACGGATGAAGGCCCTCGCGGAGTGGGCCTGCACCTGCCCCTGGAACCGCGTCGAGCAGGGCGATCCCGCCCTGGGCATCATCACGAGCGGCATCAGCTACGCCCACGCCCGCGAGGTGTTTCCCCATGCCACCTTCCTCAAGCTGGGGTTCACCAACCCCTTCCCGGCCCGCCTGGTGCAGGATTTCGCCCGGACGGTCAAGACCGTCGTCGTCATCGAGGAAAATGACCCCTTCCTCGAGGAGAAGGTGCGCGCCCTGGGCATCGCCTGCCTCGGCAAGGACCGTATCCCGATCTGCGGCGAGCTGAACCCCGACATCCTGGCCGGCGCCCTGCCCGAGTTCACCAAAACCGCCCCGCCCGCCGCCGTCACCATGCCGGCGGTCGAGATCCCGGTGCGGCCGCCGGTCCTCTGCCCGGGTTGTCCGCACCGCGGGGTCTTTTTCCTTCTGCGCAAGCTCGACCTGCACGTTACCGGCGACATCGGCTGTTACAGCCTCGGCGCCCTCCCCCCCCACAACGCCATGCACAGCATCATCTGCATGGGCGCTTCGATCACCAACGCCCTGGGCATCGGCAAGGCGATGGGCGACAAGGTCCACGGCAAGCTGGTGGCCGTGCTCGGCGAGTCGACCTTCATGCACTCGGGCATCACCGGCCTCATCGACACCGTCTACAACCAGGGCCGCCACCTCACCATCGTCCTCGACAACTCGATCACCGCCATGACCGGCCACCAGCACAACCCGGCCAGCGGCTTCACC
>CAZKPI010000569.1:2339-3850 GCA_964554555.1 uncultured bacterium | reverse complement strand
GCCGGGGTCCCCATCCCGGCTCTCGTTCACGGGAGAGCAACGGCTCTCTCCAGTTTCCTGGCTTCCCACACGTTGGCATGCCCTGGTCTCAGACCACGGTGGTGTCCTGCGCGGCTGGCCATGACGCCCGCAGGACTGCTGCCTTCCGGATGGACCGGTTACCCGGCCCGGCGATGACTCCGTCGGCTTTCCCCCAACGGACTGGGGTATCCCATCGGACCACGACTATACGCATTTTCGGGGCTCAATACAGGGCCTGCCAACCTGGAAACCCCCAGCTCCGGACGCCCCTTGCGGGGTGTGCCCGTGGGGGTCCCTTCCGGCCTGCCGGCTCGACTTTCCCGGGCGGGTCGTTTAGAATCCCGGGGCATGACCACCCCCGCGGCGTCACCGACCGTGTTCCCCGCAGACAGTCCCTTTCCCGGGTCGGCGGAGGGAACGGCTGGCCAGGCTTCACCCGGCCGGGATTGGGGCGAACACCTCCTGCACGGGGGCCTGTACCTGTATGCGGCGGTCTGCGGGTTTTCCATTTCCGCCGCCCAGATCAGCCTCGGGCTGGCCTTTCTCGGCCTGCTCCGCCTGTTGTACACCGGGGGGCGCCGGGTCAAGGCCTCTTTCCTCGACATCCCCTTCGCCTGCTTTGCCCTCGCCGGGCTCTTCTCCCTGACCAACGCCGTCGAACCGGGGCGGGCCGCCGCGGAGATGAAGAAGTTTTTGATCATCCTGGTCTTCTGGGTCGTCTACTGGGCCGACCTCGACCAGAAGACCCAGTGGCGCTGTCTCGCCGTCCTGACCGGGTTCGGCATGCTGTCGGCCGTGTCCGGCCTGCTGAAGATGGTCTACCTCGACGAGGGGTGGCACCAGATCCGGGCGTACGGCTTCTTTTCGCTTCCCATCACGTTCGGCGAGTGCCAGGCCCTGCTGGCCTTGACCGCCCTGGCCTGGCTGGGGGCCGGGGATGACCGCCCCGTGGTGCGGGTGGCGGTCCTGCTCGCCTTCCACCTGCTCCTGGGGGGGATCCTGGTCTCGCTCACCCGCGGGGCCTGGCTCGGGTTCGCCGTGGGATTCCTGGCCCTGGCGGCGACCTTCCCGCGACGGCTCCTGCCGCTCTGCCTGGTCATCGGCCTCGCCTGCGCGGGGGCGGCCCTGACGGCCGGCCGGTTCGCCGCGCGATTCGGCAGTTTCGACCTGGAGACCAACTACTTCCGCCTTCGCATCTGGCAGGTGGGCTACGACATCTTCTCCGAGTTCCCGATATTCGGGGCGGGCATGAACAACGTCAAACCCCACTACCGGGTGCGGGCCACCGCCAAGGACTGGGCCCGCAACGAGGTCCACGGCCATCTGCACAACACCTTCCTGCAGATCCTCGCCATGACGGGTTTGTTTGGTTTCACGGCTTTCTGCTGGGTGCTGGTGGCCATCTGGCAGTTCTGCCGGCACGCCGCCGCCCGGCTCGCCGGCTCCCCGTGGCAGGCGGCGCTGGCCCGGGCCGGACCCGCCATTTTCCT
>CAZKPI010000569.1:0-2268 GCA_964554555.1 uncultured bacterium | reverse complement strand
TGGCCTTCTTCCTCCTGGGACTGGTCGTCAGCCCCTACGCCCCGCGCAACGAGGAAGCCCAGGCCGCCTGACCGATCAGCAGTCCGCCGAGGAAGACCAGGCAGGCCCGCAGGACCCGGCCGAAGAGAGCCGGGGTGAACAGCGGGAAGACCGCGTACAGGAACGAGGCGAACAGGACCACTCCGCCCGCCGCCAGGACCGCCCCGGCCCCGAGTCCGGCCTGACGCCAGGCGCGGCGCGAGGCCGGCCGGCCCCACAGATCGAGCAGGGCGGCCCCCCCGGCGACCAGCAGGACCCACCGCATCCAAAGCCACCAGGCCTGGAATCCGTCAGTGGCGTTGGCGGCCCACAGGAAGGGAAGCGCGGTCACCAGCAGGTCAGGAACCACCCTCAGCGGCTGGGGCCGCGACCAGCGCCAGGCCAACAGCCCCATCACGACCGCCAGCAGGACAACGGAGCGGGGGTACCCCGGGGGTATGGCGGCCGCCCCAAGCCCCATGGCCAGCCACCAGCCCGCCTGGCAGACCAGGGGGCAGACGGATGACGGACGTCGTGCTCCAATCGGTCCGGTTCCCGCATCGGCCGGCAGGGTCGTGCCGCCGGGGCAGTTCCCGGTCACGGATGCCCTCCCGGGCGAGCGGATGGGATGGCCAGCTTCCAGCGCAAGGCGGCGGGGATCCTGCCGCCGCGGCAAAACGCGGAGCAAGGCCGACGTCTGTCCGCTCTCATCCGCATCCCGCCGCGCCCATCCGCGGTGCCCTTCTCTCGTCCGGCTGATGCAAAGTCAAGACTGACCAAGGGCTAGGCTGGGCGACCGGACCCGCCGGCGGCCAACGCCTGCCGGTACCAGGCCACCGTCTCGCGCAGGCCGTCGGCGAAGGTCAGGCGGGGCTCGAACCCCAGCACCTCGCGGGCCCGGGTGATATCGGCCACCGAGTCGCGGACGTCGCCGGCCTGCGCGGCGGCGAAGACCGGGGCCAGGGCCGTGCCAAGAACGGCGTTGAGGGTGTCGACCAGCGCCAGCAGGTCGATCCGCCTCCCCCCCGCCACGTTGACCACCTGGCCGGAGGCGGCGGGCGCGGTCGCGGCCAGCACATTGGCCCGGGCCACCTCGCCCACGTAGATGAAATCCCGGGTCTGCCGGCCGTCGCCGTAGATGGTGGGGGCCTGGCCCCGCAACATCCGCGTGACGAACTTCGGGATCACCGCCGCATACTCGGAGGCGGGGTCCTGCCGCGGTCCGAACACGTTGAAATAGCGCAAGGCCACGGTTTCCAGACGGCCCAGGGCGGCGAACACCCGCAGGTAGTTCTCACTGCCCAGTTTCTGGGCCGCATAGGGGCTCATCGGGGCGGGAGGAAGGGTCTCGCGCTTGGGCAGTTCCGGATCGTTGCCGTAGATGGCCGAACTGCTCGCGAAGACCAGCCGCCGCACGCCGGCCTCCCGGGCGGCCGTCAGGAGCTGGACCGTGCCCGTCAGGTTGACGGCATGCGTGCCGACCGGATCGGCCACCGACCGCGGCACCGACGGAATGGCCGCCTGGTGGAAGACCACCTCGACCCCCGTCACCGCCCGCCGGCAGGCCGTCGCGTCGCGGACATCGCCCTCGCACACCTCCACCTCGCCGCCGACCGCCGCCAGGTTCTCCCGCCGGCCGGAGGAGAAATCGTCGAGGACGCGGACCCGCCAACCCTCGGCCAGCAGGGCCTGCACGAGGTGGGAGCCGATGAACCCGGCCCCCCCCGTCACCAGGGCGTGTCGCATGGGGAACCCCCGGCGCTGGAGTGCGGCCTCCTTCCCGGCCGGATCCACCGGCCGCCCGAAGCCGCGCGCACCGGCCCATGATGCCACACCCCCCCCTCCCGAAGCAAGTCGGCCCCGGCGGCCGCAGGTCGCCGCCCGCAAGGTCCGGAGTCCCCTGGAATTTCGGGGCGACAGGCCTTGCCTGGAAAACGGACAGGCCAGGTGGTCATGTGTCCCCGAAAGCCCCCCGACATCCCCAGAGCTGGGACCAGGGCACACGCAAACCACGGAACCGCGGTCAGAGCCGGAGGAGTTTGGCTCTGACCGACTGCCTCGCCAGGGGCCGCCGGCCCCTAAACCCCTGTGGTCGGCCTGCCGAACGCTTCGCGTCCGGCAGGGCGACCGCCCGCTTCACGGTCCCTCCCGGTCGTGCGTCTCTTCAGCCAATGCTGGCGTCAGGCTGGCCTCCGCCCAGGGCAAACGCAAACCTTAGCCTTTTCCCCCAGGAGGTGGTGGTGTGGCAAG